>NZ_LKKV01000122.1:0-14545 GCF_001902585.1 Streptobacillus notomytis
GTCTAATAGATGAGATGAAATACTTTAAGGGTAACTATGATAAGATAAATCTGGATAATATCTTTTATCCTCAATATCTAAAAGACCAGATTCTCCAACAGTAAAACTTCTTAAAAGTAAGGCTTGTGTGTGATAATCTTTTCTTGTAAAGCTACCTGAATAATAATTACTATCACTATCTATATATATCGTTGACATATATCTATTAAATCTTTTTATCAAATTATGATCTCTTCTAAATGAATTTTTTACAAGTAAACTTTCACTTCTAGAAAGAGCCTGCATTTCTGGAGACATTACTTGATATTTATTTGATAAATTATTAGAAAAATATTTTGTTTCTAAATCACTTAAATTCTGATTACCTATGGCACTTATCAACAATCTTTCATTATATACATAATTTTTATTTAAAAGTCTTTTAGTTAAATAATCATTTAAATATGTTTTATCATTATATATCTTATCTAAATATTTACTATCAGGGTATAAATAGTTAAAATTGATATTATGATAAACTGAACTATATGACATACTTAATATCCCATATGTATTCATGATATCAAAACCAGCATGATTACGTCTAACTAATTTAATGTCTGGATTTTTACCTTTAAAAATATTCTTTTCTTCCTCGCTTATAATACCATCGGCATTTGTATCCATAAATCCATCTAATACTCTTAAAGCATGTTCATTATAGCTTGTATTACTATTATCAGAACCAATAAAATTTGTAAGTCCATACTTTTCTTTTATTTTTTCTTCTCCACTTTTATTTAAAAATAATTCAACTATTGTTACTGGATTATCTTCTTCTTTCAATTGTTTCGTTGTATTAATATTTGATTCAATTAAACTTTCATTTCTACCTAATTTTTGTTTTAACTTTTCATTATTATCAACAGTATTAATAGTATTTTGAAATTCTGAATCTTTCATTATTTCTTTTCTTTCAACATTACTATTAATTTTAGGGGAATTTGATTCATTATTTTCTGAATTAATAATATAATTACTTGATATATTTCTACCTATATTTTCACCATTTGGTATACTTTCATCAATATCAACTATACTACAGCTAATTAAAAATAGCAGCCCCAAAAATTGAAATCTCTTAAATTTCATAAATCCTCACTTTTATCAGTTATATATATATTAATATTATACATTATTTTGTGAAAAAATAGAAATATTTACTCATATTAATTCTCATCTAAACTAAAAAAGGATTACTATTTAAAGTAATCCTTTCATATTAATAGTTTATAATTTCAACTTTTAATTTATTAACTTCATCTTCACCTAATAAATATTCAACAACTGCTAAACCAAAGTCTTTAGCTGCTGCTACTGATCTACCTGTAATAAGATTTCCACATTTAACCACAGGTGAATTTTCTATTATAGCTCCATTTTCAATTAAATCTTCTTCAAGGCCACTAAATACTATAGCTTTCTTGTCCTTCAAAAGTCCAAGCTTTGCTAAATACTTAGGTGCTGCACAAATAGCTGCAACTAAATTATTTTCATTGTAGTAATCCTTTAGTTTTTTTTCAAGAATTTCTGATTTAAAATATTCAGAAGTTCCTAAACCACCTGGTAAAAATACACAATCATAGTCCATAAAATCTACTTCATCTAATGTTTTTTCAGCAGATATTTCAATATTATGTGAACCCATAATCTTTTTATCAGTATAAAGACTTACTAAATCTACATGTATTCCTGCTCTTCTAAATAAATCAACTGGGAACAATGCTTCAACTTCTTCTATGTTATTAAATATCATAACTGCTATTTTTTTCATATTATGCTCCTAAAAAATATTTAATTAATACATTTACTGGCCATGCTAGTAAAGATAATAAGGCAAATACAAACATTCTATAAACAAAACCTATAGAAAGTCTATCAGAAAATCTTTTAAATAATATTGATGCTCCAAATATTGCAAATATTATTAATACTAACCTTCCAGGTGTTTCATTTATTACTGATACAACAAAGAATATAAAATAAAGAATGTAGTCAAATTTTGAAAAAGGTAAATTTTTTAATTCATTATTTTCTTGTTTATCAACTGTTTCATTTTTTATTTCTTCTTTTTTCACTTTTAATTTTCTCATATAAATCCCTATCTTAATGCTTCAATTACTTCTTGTGGAGTATCTTTACTTAAAATTAAATCTCTATATTTTTGTGCTTCTGAATAATTTGATTCTAATATTTTCTTTTTAATTTGTAGTACTGATGATGCTGACATACTAAATGCATCAAGACCCATTCCAAGTAATAATTCTGTTGATTGTTTGTTTCCTGCAAATTCTCCACACATACTTACAGGTATTCCTCTATCATGTGCAGCATCTATAACTTTTTGTATAGCTTCAAGTACAGCAGGGTTAAATGCAGAATAAAGATCTGAAACCATTTCATTACCTCTATCTACAGCTAAGAAATATTGTGTTAAATCATTAGTTCCTATTGAGAAGAAATCAACTTCTTTTGCAAATTTATATGCAATTATTGCTGAAGAAGGTGTTTCTATCATTATACCAACCTTAATATTTCTATCAAATTTCTTACCAATTTCATCTAGTTCTCTTTTACATTCTTCAAGAATAACATTAGCTGCTCTTACTTCATTTATTGAAGTTATCATTGGATACATAATTTTAACAGTTCCATAAGCAGATGCTCTTAATATAGCTTTTAATTGAGTTTTAAACATATCTTTTTGAACTAAAGAAATTCTAATTGCTCTATATCCTAAAAATGGATTCATTTCTTTCGGTAAATCTAAATAAGGTAATTCCTTATCTCCACCTATATCCATAGTACGTATAGTTATAGGGCAATTTTTCATTTTTTCAACAACTTCTCTATAAGCTTTATATTGCTCTTCTTCTGTAGGCATATGACCAGAATTCATAAATAAGAATTCTGTTCTATATAATCCAACACCAGTTGCTCCAGCTTCCATAACAGCATCTATATCTTCTGGTTTTCCTATATTACCCCAAATTTCTACTTCATGTCCATCTTTAGTAATTGGTTTTAGATTCTTAATTTTCTTCAATTCTTCTTTAGCTTTTAATTGCTCTTCTCTTTTTATCTTATACTCTTTAATTAATTCCTCAGTTGGATTTAAATAAATTTCTCCTTTATCTCCATCAATAATTATACCTTGACCATCACTAACTTCAGAAAGTATAGATCTTGTACCTACTACAGCTGGAATTTCAAGTGATCTTGCCATTATAGCAGAATGAGCAGTTTTACCTCCTATTTCTGTTACAAACCCCTTACAATGCTCTAAATCAAGCTGTGCTGTATCAGAAGGTGTTAAATCGTTAGTAACTATAATTGTATCAGGTTCTAAATTACCTAAATCGCTTATTTTAATATTTAATAAATTTTTAAGCCATCTTTTCCCTATATCTTGGAAATCTGCTGCTCTTTCTCTTAAATAAGGATCATCTAATTGAGAAAGCATTAAAGAATATTCATCTATACCTTCTTTCAAGGCATGAGCTGCTTTTAAACCTTCTTCCATTATTTTATTTTTAATTTCATCCATCAAATCTTCATCTTCTAATAATAGAATATGTCCATCGAAAATATCAGCTTTATCATCACCCATTTTAATTCTTACTTTTTCTCTAATTGCAATAAGTTGAGTTTTAGATTTTTTCATAGCCTCTTCTAATTTAATAATTTCAGATTCTGATGTTTCACCTGAAAGTGATTTTTCTTCTGGAAGTTGTATTTCCTCTTCATGAAATACATAAACTTTACCAATAGCAACTCCTTCAGACGCTCCAATTCCCGTCAATCTCATCATAGTAATTTCCTCCAATTTATTTATTATTTCTTAATTCCTTTATTTTATCCCTTAGCAGCTTAACTATATCACCTTTACCAAAATTAGCGGCCAAGTCTATAGCATTCCCACCTTTAAAATCTTTATGTAATGGATTTGCTCCTTTTTCAAGTAAAAACTTCGTTATTTCAAAATTCCCCTTAAGTGCAGCATCTTCAAGTGGATGCCATCCATCTACATCATTTTGAAAATTAACCATTTCTGGATATTTTTCAACTAATAATTTCACTGCATCAAAATTTTCAAAAAATATTGCAGTATGTAAAGGAGATTTACCTAATACATGATGTTTAACATTTATATTAACATCTCTTTTTAATAACTCTTCTAATATATACACATTATTATATTCTATAGCTACAATTAATGCTGTTTCTCCAATTTTATTAATTGCATTAATATCAATTTTTTCTATTCCTTTTTTTACTACTGGAGCAAATCCAGGAGAGTAAGCATTTTCTGGATAAATACTAATACTTCTTTCTTCATCTCCAGCTATATATGAAATTGCTAATGTATTATTTGAAAATTTAATTGCAGTAAAAAAATCATTTAAAATTTGTTCTTTTTCTTCTTCTAACTCTAATTTTTCTTTTGAAATTAGTAAAGAAGCATCTGCAAAAATATTAATATTTAAGATGATAACAACTAGTAGTAATAATATTTTTTTCATACCTTCACCACTTTTTTTCAATTTACCTAATTATATCATATTAGAATATTTCAATCAACTTTAAAAATTCATCATATTTTTTAAAAAATTCTTTATCTTTAAGTTTTTCTTGTATTAAATCTGGTCTATTTTTTAAGGTTTTAAGTATAGATTTTATTTCCCTATACTGATTAATTTTTTTATGATTTCCTGAAGTTAATACTTCTGGAACTTCCATTTTATCTATTATTTGTGGTCTAGTGTATTGAGGAAATCCTAATAATCCATTATAGAAAGAATCTGTTTCATATGATTCTTTTTTAATTATTCCCTCCTTCATACGCATAATACCATCTATTATAACTAAAGAGGGTAAATCTCCACTACTTAATACATAATCTCCTATAGAAATTTCTTCATCTACAAACTTATCTATTACCCTTTGATCAAGACCTTCATATCTACCTGATATTATACATAAATCTTCAATTTTAGATAATTCTATCAATTTTTCTTGAGTTAATTTTTTACCCTGAGGTGTAACAAAAACGGTAAATGGTTTCTTAATCTTTGCTTTTCTTAAATTAACAAAATATTTCCAAAATGGTTCAGGTTTAAGAACCATACCTGCTCCTCCACCAAAAGGAATGTCATCTACTTGTTTATGTTTATTATCACTGTAATCCCTAATATTTTCTATCTCTATCTCAACGTTTTGCTCATTTGCTCTTTGCATAATTTTCTGGGATAAATACAGTTCAAATATTTCATTAAATAAAGTTAAAACCCTTATTTTCATATTATATCATTCCTTCTAAAAGCTCCACTTTTATAACCTTTTTGTCATCTTCTATTTCTTTTACAAAAACATCTATAAATGGAATTAGAACTTCTTTTTCTTCTTTAACAACTACTAAAATTGAATGTGCAGCTGTATCCATAATATCAACAACTTCACCAATATTTTCTAAATCATTTAATACTGTGTATCCAATAACTGATTGTTCTTCTTCATATTCTGGAATTAAATCTGATCTAACATATATCTTATATCCTATTAAAGATTTGGCTTCATCAATATTTTTTATCTTATCTAAATCTAATAAAACTCTTTTACCTGTAACACCTTTAACATCTTCAACTTTAGCTATTTTTATATCATTAAAATCATTTTTAATAATAACGTTTAAGTTTTTTAATTCTTCTAAAAAAGGAAATATAGTATTAACTTTTACTGTACCTAAAAGTCTATGTGTCCCTGTAATTGTTCCTATTAATATTAAATTTTCCATTATTCATCCTCATTTTTATTTTTATTATCTGTTTTTATTTTAAAACCAAAATAGAGTCCAGCTATAAATAAGGTCTTAACTAAAAAAATTACTGAAGCTAAATATGGGAATTTAGGTTCTAATATTTTAATAGCATCTCCAACATTTATATTTCTATCAATATCTCTTAAAAATATAGACACCAAAAATGATAGGATTATAAAATAAGTTATAAATTGAAGCACTATATATACATATAGTTCTTTAAATAAAGTTATAGAAAATTTTATAGATGAATTTACATTTAAATTTTCAATAAAATATAAATATGGGAAAAATAATAAAAACATCTTTAATATTATTACAAAAAACAATGATTTCGGAATTATTATAACCAATAAATCAAGTAATGTATAAAAAATTAAATATCTTACTGATTTTATATAATTTACACTATAACCCATACTTTTTGATAAAACCATTATCAATATTATTAAAAGAAGATTTTCTAATAATTTAAACAAGATTTTTATTTGAAATAAAAATGATTCATTTAATTGATATTTAAAAATAGTATCTGATAACCTAAAAATAAAAATGTTAATAATAAAGAAAAATGTTAAAAATATAAAATTCTTCTTCAAAAGTTTAAAAGTCGTTTTACAAATTTCTACAAACATATTATCACTTTATTTTTTTAAAATTAACACTATCTTCTGCGATAATTTTTAATTTTTTTAAATCCATATTCTCATCATTTGCAACTATTGCAGATACAGTTCCTTCAATTAATGGACAATCTGCTATTTCAACATCTATTTCTCCATTTATTAATTTTATCGCACCTTTTACTGCATTTATTGAACTTCCAAAGTCTACAAGTACTAATACCCCTTTTCCTCTATTTGCTTTTCTTATAACACTTGCAACTATTTCAGGTGTAGTTCCATAAGTATCATAATTACTTCCACCACCATTTAATAATTCAAAATCTTCTTGCTTTAAAACATTACAAAATTCTAAAAATGCATCTGTCATAGAATTGCTATGACAAACTAATACTATTCCTACTGTTTCTTTTTTCATTATTCCTCCTAATTTTCTCCAAATAATCTATCTAAAATAATTGATACAGCCGCTCTTACAGAAAGATGATTGTATCTTGTATTTATTCTTATTGGTTCTAATATATAATCTGAAATATCCATAATTTCTTTAGTTAGTCCCCAACCTGTTCCAAATAGAATAAAATAAACTTCATCATCATTAAATATTTTTTCAGATAATTTTTCAAATGAAATTGTCTTTTCAAATAATCTTGCTGAAGTCGTAATAATTTTAGGTTTTTTGCCTGTAATTTCTATTATTTTTTCAATACTTTTTTCTATACTATCTGATAAAAGAGTATTTTCAAATGCTTCATTTCTATCTTTGTTAAAATCTATTCCATCGCCTTCTTGCCAAAATCCTAATATTCTTGACGTTAATTCTTTTTGTGCATCTACTGGAGTAATAATAAAATATTTATTTATATCATAAGTTCTACAAGTTCTTGATATATCATGTATATCAAAGTTTGTAACAGATGTTGCTACTATTTCACTATTTTTATTATATACTGGATAATGTACTAAGCCTAAAAAAACATTTTTTCTCATCAATTTCCCTTTCTATTCCTTAAATATATATAACCTTGCTTCTTGTAATAATTTTCTATGTGATGAGTAAGTTAATATCTTTAATGCATCTCCATAACTACACCATTTATACTCACTAATTTCTCCTATATCAATTAATACATTATGACTTATAGCTCTAGCTAAGAAAAAGGTAACATATTTTAATTCACCTGTATTTGTAATATATGAAATATCTTTTTTAAAATTCTCAGGATCTATTATTATAGTTTCTAAATTTGTTTCCTCTTTAATTTCTCTAATAGCTGTCATTATTTCAGTTTCATTATCTTCTATATGACCTTTTGGAAATCCCCAATTACCACCTAATATTTTAACTAATAAAAATTCTATATTATTATCCTTATTTATTCTATAAACAATACCGCCTGCTGAAGATACTTTAACTACATTAAATTTAACACTATATTTATTTTTAATATATTCAATAATATCCTCTTTTTTATTATTTAAATTACCTTCATTAACATGTTTATATATATCTTGTCTTATAGATTCTTTACTTATTTCAGTATCTAGACCTATATTATATAAATCAACTAAGTTAATATCTAAATCATTGATAAATACTACTTCACCTTCAAAATATATTGACTGTATTCTACTTAACAACTCTAAAGTTTTTTTCATTGTTTCATTATAATCATCATGATGATGATGTATGAAAGATATAAAGTTGAGTAATTTAGAAACATTTTTATTATTTCTAAATTCAAATAACATTCTTTTTACAGTTTCTTTATTTATAACTCTACTTATGATATTACTATAATAAATGAGATTTTTAACTAAAATAATATCTGTCATATTTAACCCAATTTTTTTCAAATATGATTCTGCAATTATCATACTATTTACTAAAAATTTATTATCCTCTAACTTATTTTTCCCTGAATAAAGGAAAAGTATTGCATATCCTATTGTTTTATCTTCGAAAGCATTATATTTACAATATACATTATATGCATTTACAATATTTTTGATAGTTTCATCATCTAAATTATTTATAGATAATTCAGGAATAAAAAATTTAAATAAATCATTTTCTAACATGATCTTTAAAGATTTATAAGAGTATTTATCAAATAATATTTTATCTAATAATCTCCCGAATCCACTTATGCTTACATTGAGTTTTCTGTAATTTTTAAAGTTAGATATTGCTTTTTTTGTTTCACATGATAATTTAAAATTATACTTTGAAATTAAATATAGAGCTCTATATATTCTAATATTATCTTCTGCGAGTCTAAGTGATTTATCTTCTCCAATAATATTTAATTCAAGGTTTTCAATATCTTTAATAGAACCATATTTATCTATTATTCCCTTATTATTATTGTAAGCTAAAGCATTTACAGTAAAATCTCTTCTTGATAAATCTTCCTCAATATTTTCCACAAATTCAAAATTTTGTGGATTTCTTCCATCTAATATTCCATTTTCTTTTCTAAATCTTGCTATTTCTATTTTGTATTCATCAACTTGTATTGAAATAACTTGATATTTTTCAGAAATTATTATCGGATTATATTCACTTAAAATATGTAATAATTCTTCCATAGGAATATTAGTTGCCATATCAAAATCAATAGGTTTTAGTCCTAAAAATATATCTCTTAATGCTCCTCCTACTAAATAACCTTCTCCATACTCATTTAAAATATTTAATATAAATTGTAATCTCTCATCTAAATTTATGTACATGTTATATTCCTACTTTTTTCTAAATTTTATCATATAAAACCCATCTAAATACTTATTTTCATATGAAATTAAATTTCCACCAAACTCATCTTTTATTATATCTATATCTTGAGGAAAATCTACATTTACAACTTCAAGATCTTTGTATTTTTCAAGAAAATATGAAACATTATTGGTATTTTCATTTTCAAGTATAGTACAAGTACTATATACTATTTCTCCACCTTGTCTTAATAATTTATATGTATTGTCAAATATTTTTTTTTGTAATTTTTTTATTGATTTAATAATTTTTAAATCTATCTCATAAACTTTTTCAGGTTTTTTAGTTAAAACTCCTAATCCTGAACAAGGAACATCAAGTAATATTTTATCATACATGCCTTCAGAAAATTCTCTACCGTCAGCTAATAAAGCCTTAAAATTAGAGTATTTTTTTTCAAATTCTTTAAGCATCTTTACCTTATGTTCATGTATATCTGTTGCTACTAATTTTTTAGGATTATATTTTTGTAATATTGCAAGTGTTTTTCCACCAGGAGCTGCTGCAACATCTAATACCTCATCTTCACTACTTGGAGCTAACATATCTACAACTAATAAAGAAGAACCATCTTGCAGAACTATATCTTCTGTTAAATAATATTTTGTTTTAAGTACATTATTATTGTTTAAATAATACACATCAGATACGTTAAATAATATTTCTGTTCCTATACTCTCTAGTAATTTCTTAAAATCTATAACAGAGATTTTTTTATGATTCACTCTTACAGAAAAAGTGCTTTTTTCTTTATATCTTTTTAAAACATCCCTAAATTTATCTTCTCCAAATTGATTTCTAACCTTGTCATAAAACCACATTGGATAAGACATTTTAATATTTTCTGGAGTAGTTTCAAAAATTTCATCTTTTTTTCTAACAAAATTTCTTAACGTTGAGTTAATAAAATTAGCTTGATATATATTTTCATCTTTACCAAGTTCAACAGCTTCATATATTACTCCTGCTATATCTGCACTAGTATACATTATTTGAGCTATACTTAATCTTAATATCTGTTTTGTTTTTCTCTTAACACTTCTAGCTAATTTTGAAATTACATGATCAATATACATTAAGTTTTTAAGAGTAATATTTAACATATTATTTAAAAATGCCTTCTCACCTTTAGTATACAAATTATTTTCAAACATATATTTTAGTTGTAAATTACTATATTTCTTGTTTTCTATTACTTCATCAAGTAAAGTTATTAAATCTTTTTTAATTTTCATTATTATTCTCCATAAATTCAAATATCATCAATAATATTATTCCAAATATATACACCTTAGGTATTAAACTTGTTATAACTTCTACATATAGGCATATACCGAAAAAGGCATTCATTAGTGGAATAAAAATATATTTTTTCTTCCCTAAATCATGTAAATGATATATTGTTAATAAACTTGTTAGAAAGTAAATAAACCTAACAAAAAATATTAATATTGATAAATAGTAATTTTTAATTATCAAATCACTTAAATAAAATGATGATGAAAAAGCAGCTTCAAAAAGAAATGCAATAAAAGTAGTAGTTATAAGCATAATGTATGTAGATTTACTCTTACTTTTTACAGTTAATAAAAAATCAAAATTTGTATATATCACTGCCAACATAAAAGTTAATCCTGATACAAACATAACTAAATTTGAATTTGGAAAGCTACATATTATGTGATATAGAACAGCTATAAAAATAGCTATAACTCTATACTTATTCTTAAATATTATTTCTTTCAACCTATTCACCTCTATTTTCAAAAACAAAATTAATTAATCTTCTAATTTCTGGATTATCATATATTTGAAGATTTTTTTCATAAAGCATATTTTTATATTCTAAATCACATTCTATTTCATATATGTTCATAAAATGTACTATAGATAATGCAATCAATAATTCATCTTCATTTTTAATTTTTGATATATAGTAATTTAACAAGTATAATAAATTCCATTTTCTATATACATTATTACCATCGAAATCAAAGAATAATCCTAATCTCTTAGAACAATTATATATATCTTCTGTTTCAAGCATAGATTGGGAATCAAAAATTGTTATTTCAAAATATTCTTTTATTCTTTCTATATATTCATTAGCAATTTCAATTTCATTATTTTCCACTTTAATTGGTAGTATCATTTTAAATATTTGTTTTTCTTCACAATCATATCTGTATATACTTATATTCTTAGTTTCTAAATTTTCTTCTTCAAATAAACCTGTAATTATATACTTCAACTGTGGATTAGCATTACTAATACCTTCAAGGAATTTCACGTCATAATCTCTAATTTTTTCTTTAATTGATATATCATCCTTACTTAAAGTTATTTGCATTTTTACATTTGTAGATCTATATAACTTTTCTAATAAAAGTATAGGCAAGGTATTTATAAATGCGGCTTCTTTAATACTTAATTTATCAAGTAATGAAGTTGCTATAGGTAAAAACATAACATTTTTATCAGAGCTTTTCTCAACTAATAATTTCTCATCTCTATTTAATATATAATAATGCATAGGATGTGATATATTAAAATATTTCACTTCTCCCATTGTTTTACTATTTACTAGTGCCTCATAACTTTCAGGTGATAATGATTTAAATTTTAATTTTAAATATTCTTCTTCATAATCAGCTATTAATTTAATAATTGATTTATAGTGTCTTCTATAAATATATAGTTCATTTGTAAGTTTTAATCCATCTTCATATCTCAACATTTCTTTGTAGAATTTAAGAACTAACTTTGTAAATTCTATATCCTTATTTTCTACTGAATATCTTACTAATATATGATTTTCAAATTCTATATACTGATTGTTTTCAAATAATATGTCTGCAACTTCTTTTATGACATCTGTTTTATAATTACCATAATTTAAAGCTTTAACTATATAATTATTAGCTTTGTTATAATTTCCATTAGCATATTCTACTTCAGAAAAATACATCGATAACTTATATGCTCCTCCTAAATCTGATAAAGTTTGCATATATTTATCTTGTACATCATATTTTTTATTCTTGAATATTTCCTTAAATTCCATTATTAATTTATCATTATTTGGATATGAATAAAGTCCTTCTAAAATAATATCAACATATTCTAAATCTAAACCAGTATAAAGTAAAGAAAGCCCATAGTAGTAATACATCATAGGACTCATTTCACCCTTATAATTATCATATAATTCAACAATCTCATTATAAACTGATGACTGAAAATATATTTCAGTTAATACTTCTGTAGATCTTTTAGAGTTTTCTTCCATTTCTCTAAATTTTAAAGTAGATTCTAATAATTCTTCATATACCTGATAATTTAATCCAACTAATATTAAATTATATAGCATTTCTTTATTATTAATATTTTGATCAATTCTTGGTATTAAAAAATTTTTTATCCATTCTTCCTTAATAACTGTTATCTCTTTTCCCTTTTCATCATCATATACTTTGATTTTTTCTTTTTCAAATATCTCTTCTTCCTTTTTCTTGAACCAAGCCCAGAACATTTTTCCCTCCTACTTTATTATTTGATCAATAATTCCTCCACCTAAACATTTTTCTCCATCATATAAGACTACTATTTGACCTAAAGTTACAGCTCTTTGTTTTTCATCAAAAACTATCTTATATCTATCTTCACCGATTTTATCTATAATAGCTGAAACATCATTTTGTCTATATCTAAATTTAACGGTACATTTAAATGGAAGTGTGATATCATTAATAAAATTAAATTTATTTGCAATCAAACCTTTTGAATAAAGTAAATTATCATCACCTTGTGCTACAACTAATTCATTTTTTTCAACATTTTTATCAACCACAAAATATGGTTCTCCTGTACCCTCTTTAGTGTTTCCAAGTCCTATACCTTTTCTTTGTCCTATAGTATAGTACATAAGTCCGTGATGTTTACCTAAAACATTTCCCTTAATATCAACTATATTCCCATCTTTAGCTGGCAAATATTTAGATAAAAATTCATTAAAATTTCTTTCTCCTATAAAGCATATACCTGTACTATCCTTCTTCTTAGCTGTCTTTAAATTATATTTCTCAGCAATTTCACGTATTCGAGTTTTTTCATATTCTCCTATTGGAAATAAAACTTTTTCTAATTGCTGTTGACTTAATCCACACAAAAAATAGCTTTGGTCTTTATTGTTATCAATTCCTCTTAAAAGTACTTTTTCTCCTTTTTCATTAGTTGTTAATCTTGCATAATGCCCTGTTGCTATATAATCTGCACCTAATTTATTTGCATAATCTAAAAATGCTTTAAACTTTATTTCTTTATTACACATCACATCAGGATTTGGTGTTCTTGCAAGCCTATATTCAGATAAAAAATATTCAAAAACTCTATCCCAATATTCCTTAACAAAATTTACTGAATAATAGGGTATTTCTAGTTGTTCAGCTACTGATATCACATCTTCATAATCAATATCTGACATACAAACGCCATTTTCATCTTTTTCTTCCCAGTTTTTCATAAATACACCTATTACTTCATAACCAGATTCTTTAAGTAAAATTGCAGCAACAGAAGAGTCAACACCTCCTGACATACCTAAAACAACTCTTTTTTTCATATATATTCCTACCTTCAATATTTTTTTGACTAATTTTATTATACTATATTTTATACCATTTTTACAATAACAAAGCCTTTTAAAATTATTTTTTTCATGCTATAATTTACATATATTTAGGAGGTTTTTATGAATAATGAATATATGATATATGAACTTTTAAAAAAGCTAGGTATTGAATATATATCACTAGAACATGAAGCTATATCTTCTGTTAAAGATCATTTATTTGAATTAGAAGGTCAACAAGTTAAGAATCTTTTATTAAAAGCAAAAAAGACAGATAATATATACCTAGTAATGTTACACGATGAAAAATCACTAAATCTTACAGATTTAGCTGAAAAACTAGAAGAGAAAAGACTTTCATTTGCAAGTAGTTCTACTATGTTAGAATTAACAGGTTGTGAACCTGGTAAACTTACACCATTTGGATTAATTTTTGATAAAGAACATAAAATTAATTTGATTGTTGATACAGCCGTAGATATTAATACCACTATAGGAGCTCATCCTTTCATTAATACTAAAACACTAAATATTGAATTTAAAGATTTTGAAAAATTTCTTAAATATACTGGACATAAAATAAATTTTATAGAATTATAGCACAACCTAAATATAACACTATTTAGGTTTTTTATTTCAATTTTTCTTAAGACAAA
>NZ_LKKV01000123.1:0-104480 GCF_001902585.1 Streptobacillus notomytis
ATTTTTGTTTTGCCATTTTTCCTCCATTTTTTTATTATTTATTTTATATTATTTATCGCCATTATTATATCACTTAAAAAGTATAAAGTCAAATATTTGCAAGGTTTTATAAATTAAAAATGTACCAGCAAACTTTTCAGTTTGAAAGTACATTTATAATATTTATAATTATACAATCGCAACAAAACTAAATTACCAAATATATTCTATTTTTAAAGTACCTTTAGTATTGAATCTATTAAATTTAAAGCCTTGTAATCCAGCAGTAAATAAAAGTCTAGTTGAAACATTTGGTTTAACTGTCAATTTATTTTCTAAGAATTTCATTGTTACACCTAACTCAGGTTTTACTACTATATCGTAGTAATCATTACCATACGATTTTACTTCATCATTAATTCTATTTATCAACTTTTTGTCATCATACTTAACATCATCAGTATATTTCCCAAATGTTTTAAATTTGTCTTCATGTAATCCTTGAGATTCAACATACATTTTTAAAACTCTATTTTCTTCTTTTAAGTTACTTGCATTAAATTCTAAATTTAATCCTGAATTAATTTCAAGTATAGAATTAACTTTATATCCTAATTTAGTATCTGATTCTACCATGTAATGATGACTATTATCATCAGCATCTGCATCACCATACGCATATCTTGCACTTAACATTTGTGAAAAATCAACATTTTCCTGTTTATAACTAACTTTTCCATTTAATTCTGTAAAGTTGTCTATAGTTATATATTCTTCATCTTCTAATAAAAGATAGTTATATGAATTTAAATTTCCTTCTAATTTAATCTTTTCATTTACATCAACTGTTAATTTATTAGTAGTCCATAAAAACAACTCATGATCATCAATACTTACATTTTTAAGGGATTTAACATCAAGATCTTCTAATTTATAAACTACATCTGATTTATGTTCAAATTTAACCTTATCAGATTTAGGATTTAGAGTTAGTCCTAACCCCCCCAAGAATGAATTTTTATGCTCAGCAGAATTTTTTAATTTTTCAGATTTTAAGATATCAAATACCTTAACTCTTAAAGTAATTAATTCAGATGGTTTAATTTCTAATTTATTATCTGTTTTAAAGAAATTATTAAGCATATCGTCTTTTAAAGCTAACCCTGTTTTAAGTTCATGTTTAACATCTACTCTATCAGTGTTTTCAGTGCTAAACATAATTTTTTTATTATCATATTTAACACCAACAAAAACCTCTGGAGAATGTTTCATATGACCTTCTTGATTCTTATCTCCAGATGTACTATATTTAGAAACTACCTCTGCCTTATAGTTTAATTTTCCAGTTAATTCTAAGTTTTTAACACCTTTATATACTGCCTTATTATCTGTTCCTACTTTTATTACCTGAGCTTCTGAATTAGTATTACCTGCAGGTAATATAGTCCCTAAATCAAAATTAGTTTTATGTTCTAAATCTAAGTCCTTAACTAATCTATTTGTAGTAATTTTAACTTCACCCGCTAAAGTTCCACCTGTATTTAATAATGCTTTTTCTTTGTTTTTGATTTCGTTATCTTTATATATATTAGTTTCAACATTTCCTAATCTGTAAGATAGTTCAGCTGAAACGTCAGCGTTTTCTAATTTAGTGCTAGCCTTAACAAAAGCATTTAATCTATGTGTTTTATCTTTAAAGTTACTGCTGTTATATATAGCTCCTAATCTATATTCTATATCATCATATTTCCCATACCCAATACCTGACAACAAAATAGTCTCTTTATCCTTAAATAAAAATCCATTTTCCTTATCTGCCTTTTTTGCATGTTCTTTAATTTGATCTTTAATATTTATATCTTCAGTTCTATAAGCCCCTGTTAAAATTACATTTGAATCCTCAGTTACTTTAGCTTCTAATCTTACACCTAAGTATCCTGGTTTTTTTAGTGTATTTGGTTTTGTGTCACCCTTTAATTGTCCTCCAGCAAATATAAATGTTTCTTTACTAGGATCTAAATATAATCCTAGATCCATTCTAGTAGATAAATCATATTTTATTTCTGATTCTTTATTTATTTTTACTTCTGAATTTGATTTGAAATATCCAGTAACATCAGAAAATGAAGTTACTGAAATTAAAGCACAAACTCCTAAAAATGCTTTCTTCATCGTCGTTCCTCCTAAGACACTTTTTTAATTTTTATACCTAATTGATTTTAACTTTAAAACAGTGTTTTGTCAAGTTAAAATTTAACCTTGATTGTACTCTCTTTATAATTTAAATTATTTTCCATTATATTCTTCTCATAATGAATTTTATTATGTTTACAAATGTTTTTTTTAACATTTTTATATAATCAAAATTCCAAGTTCTTCTTAGAGTTTCATTTTAACTAAACTCATAATCTTTGATACAAGATTTAAAGTGCAGTTTTTTTCGTAAAGAAATTAACAAGAGAAGATAAAATAAAAATATCTGAAAGAAGAAAAAAAGATTAAACAGTTAAAAAATGAAATAATTTATCTAAAAGCTGAGAATGAATACTTGCTCTAGTTAAAGAAAGAAAAATAAAAGAGAAAAAAAGTAAAAGTAATAGCAAAACTTAACATTATTATCATATAAATAGGTAAGATAGATAATAACCACATTAAAATCTAATAAGAGAAAAGTTATACTTACTTAGAGCAGATAAATCACATGTTAATTTTAAGGAAATAGTTTCTATAATGGATTAATGGAATGTTCTAGAAAAACATTGGAAGAATTAGAGAAATCAATAGAAAATTACATATATTATTACAGTAATATTATATAAAGTAAAAATTAAAAGGATTGACTCCTGCTTCTTACAGAAATCAATCCTTATTAGTATGTTAAATTAAATTTGTTTAATTTTTGAGGATCAGTAGACATTTTTGATTGCCTCAAAAAATATGTCTCTTTTTATTTTTTATAATAAATATCTTTACTATTTAAATAATTTCTATTACTTGTCTTGTAATTATGTCTTTCAAATTCTATAAGTTGATCTATATTAATGTCTATCTTCTTAAAAAAATCTTGTATTTCTTCATTACTATATTTTTCAGTTTTAATTTCAAATCTTATTTTCTCTATAATTTCTTTCTTTAATTTTACATGTTTCTTATTATTTGTTATCTCATTTATGAATTCTGAAGCTTTATCTATAGAATCATATGCTTCTCTTATATCCAATATTTGAAATACATGTAACTGACCTGGATATTCAACTAAAGTAGCATCTACTCCACTTCTTTTTAAATTATTATAAAAAACTACTGAATCATCTTGTAAAATCTCATAATCTGAAACATGTATTAATGTTTTAGGAAATCCTTTTAAATCTTTTGCATATATAGGCGAAATATATCTGTTAGTTTTATCCTTTTCTGCAATAAAATATGGTATATTTTCTAACATTTTTAACCTATTTTCAAAATTATATGGATTACCAAATAATACATCTTTTTTTCTATTTCTTTCTCTACTTTCAACCACATTTGTTGCATCTAAAAATGGTGACATTAAAAATATTCCAGCTGGTAAAGGTAATTTATTATCCCTTAAATATATCGTAGAGCTAGATACTATATTCCCACCTGAACTATCTCCAACAAATACTATCTTATTATGAGAATAACCTAATTTAAGCGCTAATCTATAAGCATTTAAAAAATCTTTATTCTGTACAGGAAATCTATGCTGAAATCCCATATGTAAATCTACTATCATTACATCAAAACCTAAAAGTTTATTTGAGAAATTTAAATAAAAATCTCTTCTTCCTATTTTATATGGATTTAAGAAAGAACCACCATTACTAACTATCATTAATTTCTTATCAGAATTATTCTTTGTATAATATTGTTCTATTCTTGTTCCGTCTTCATCATATACCCTAAAATCATATTCTTCTGGAACTACATAATCTTCTATTTCAAGTCCTACAGATGTAAGTAAAGCATACATAGAATCTCTATCTATTTTAGGGGATAGATTATATGATAACATTGAATATATCTTAGATTTACCCGAGACATTTTCAGGTAATTCTATATTAGAACATGAAATAGCAAAGAAAATCGTTATAAACCCTATAACAGCTCTACTTAACTTATTTAGCATTAAGTCTCACTATCTCTATTATTACATCTCTTGCTTTCATCATATCCTCTAAACAAGAAAATTCAAATTCACCATGAAAGTTTTCTCCACCAACAAATATATTAGGTGTAGGAAGTCCCATATATGATATTTTAGAACCGTCAGTTCCTCCACGAATAGGTATAATTTTAGGTTTAATATCTAAATTTTTCATAGCTTGTTCTGCAAGATGTACACATTCCATATTATCTTTAATAATATCTCCCATGTTATAATACTGATCAAACATATTATATGTTAAAACTTCTCCATATTTTTCATTAATTCTTCTAGCTATATCTTCACAGAAAAGCTTTCTTTCATTAAATTTTTGTTTATCAAAATCTCTAATAATGTATGTTAAAGTTGCCATTTCGATTCTAGATTCAACATTATGTAAAAGATAAAATCCTTCATATCCAGAAGTATGTTCAGGAACTTCTTTTTCAGGAAACATCATAGCAAGTTCTGCAGCAATTGTATTAGCATTAACCATTTTATCTTTAGCTGTTCCTGGGTGTACACTCACACCTTTTATAGTATATGTAATCTGAGCTGCATTAAAACTTTCATATTGAAGTTCTCCTATTTCTCCTCCGTCTACAGTATATGCAAAGTCAGCTTTAAATTCATCTACATTAAAATTATCTGCTCCTTTACCTATTTCTTCATCTGGTCCAAATGCAACCTTAACTGTTCCATGTAATATTTCAGGATGTTCTTTCAAGAATTTCATAGCTTCAATAATTTCAACTATTCCTGCCTTATCATCAGCACCAAGTAAAGTTGTACCATCTGTAGTAATTAATGTTTTTCCTATATAGTTTTTTAAATTTGGAAAATCTTTAGGAGATAAAATTTTTCCTAATTTTTCATTTAAAATTATATCATCTCCACTATAGTTTTCAACAACATTAGGTTTAACATTTTTAGCTTCAAAATCAGCTGTATCTATATGAGATATAAAGCCTATAGTAGGAACTTCTTTTTCTATATTTGATTTTAATGTTGCGTTAACAAAACAATATTCATTAATGTATATATCTTCTAACCCTATTTCTTTTAAATCTTCAACTAACATTTTAGCAAACTCGTATTGAGTAGGTGTCGAAGGTATAGTTATAGATTTTTCATCAGATCTAGTTTCAAATTTTACGTATTTTTTAAATCTTTCTAACATAAAGACCTCCTTTCTTTTTTATGTCAATTCTATCATAAATTATATTTTTAAACAAGAAAAAAGAGCCGAAGCTCTTTTTATATCTTAGTAGATATTGTTCTATTTATAACATCTAATTGTTGTTCTTTGGTTAATTTAACAAAGTTAACTGCATATCCTGATACTCTTATTGTTAATTGAGGATATTTTTCTGGATGTTCCATAGCATCTTCTAATAAATCTCTTCCAAATACGTTAACGTTTAAATGTTGTCCTGTTTGAGCAAAATATCCATCTAATAATCCAACTAAATTAACTCTCTTTTCATCATCTTCTTTACCTAAAGTTTCAGGTGTTATAGCGAATGTATAAGAAATTCCGTCATTTGCGTGTTCAAATGGTATTTTAGCAACTGATGCAAGTGAAGCTACTGCTCCATTAACATCTCTTCCATGCATAGGGTTTGCTCCTGGTCCAAATGGTGCTCCAGATCTTCTTCCATCAGGTGTATTTCCTGTTTTCTTACCGTATACAACATTTGATGTAATTGTTAATACTGATTGTGTAGGTATAGCATCTCTATACATTTTATGTTTTCTAATCTTATTCATGAAAATCTTAGTAATTTCTACTGCGAAATCATCTGTTGCGTCATCATTGTTACCGAAAGGTACATAATCTTCTCCTTCGTTAACATAATCAACTGCATCTCCTTCTTCATCTCTTATTATTCTTACTTTCCCATTTTTTATAGCTGCAAGTGAATCTGCTACTATAGATAACCCAGCTATACCGAATGCTTGAGTTCTTTTAATGTGTTTATCATGTAATGCCATTTCAAATGATTCATATGAATATTTATCATGCATGTAGTGAATAATATTTAATGCTTGTACATAAGTTTGAGCTAACCAATCTAATACTTTATCATATTTTTCCCAAACTTCGTCAAATACTAAATAATCTCCTTTAATTGGTTCAAACATTCCTTCAGGAGTTACTTGTAATTTTTGTTTTTCATCTTTACCACCATTAATAGCATAAAGTAATGCTTTAGGTAAGTTTACTCTAGCTCCGAAAAATTGCATTTGTCTACCTATAGTCATAGGAGAAACACAACAAGCTATACCATAATCATCACCAAATGTTGGTTTCATTAAATCATCATTTTCATATTGCAGAGAAGATGTATCTATAGATACTCTAGCACAGAATTTCTTCCAATTTAATGGTAAATCTTGAGCCCATAATACTGTTAAGTTTGGTTCTGGTGCTGGTCCTAAGTTATATAGTGTATTTAAAATTCTAAATGAATTTTTAGTTACAAGTGATTTTGAACCATCTATTGTCATACCACCTATTGATTCAGTTACCCATACTGGATCTCCAGAGAATAATGCATCATATTCAGGTGTTCTTAAGAATCTAATTATTCTTAATTTCATAACGAAATGATCTATCATTTCTTGTGCTTCTTTTTCAGTTATTCTTCCTTCTTTTAAATCTCTTTCAATAAATATATCTAAAAAAGTAGAAGTTCTTCCTATACTCATTGCAGCTCCATTTTGATCTTTAGTTGCTGCAAGGTAAGCAAAATATGTCCATTGAATAGCTTCTTGTGCTGTTGTTGCAGGTTTAGAAATATCATAACCATAACTTTCTGCCATTCTCTTTAATGCTTTAAGCGATTTTACTTGTTCAAAAATTTCTTCTCTTAGTCTTATAACATCCTCTGTCATTTCATCAGGAGTTAAGTTGTTCCAATCTTTAGTTCTTTCTTCGATTAAGAAGTCTACTCCATATAAAGCTACTCTTCTATAATCTCCTATTATACGTCCTCTTCCATAAGCATCAGGTAATCCTGTAACTACTCCTGTTTTTCTTGCTTTTCTAATTGCATCAGTATATGCTGAGAAAACTCCATCATTATGAGTTTTTCTATACTTAGAATAAATATCTCTAGTAGCTGGATCCAATTTATATCCAAAAGCTTCTAATGAATTTTCAACCATTCTTAATCCACCATTAGGGAAAATTGCTCTCTTTAATGGTTCATCTGTTTGAACTCCAACAATTTTTTCTAAGTCTTTGTCAATATAACCAGGTCCATAAGCATCTATTTGAGATGGTATTTTAGTTTCAGCATTGTAAATACCTTTTTCTCTTTCAATTGCTAATTTAGGCTTTAATTTGTTCCATAATTCTGTAGTTGCCTCAGTTGGTCCCTCTAGAAAACTGTCATCTCCAGTGTATTCTGTGTAATTTAGTTGGATGAACTCACTAATATTGATTTCTTTCATCCAGTTACCCTCTTTAAATCCTCTCCAAGCTTCCATAATCTCATTCCTTTCAAATATTATATATATTCTACATTTAAATTGTAATACTAAAATAGATTTATTTCAATAAAAAAGGTGCTTTTTTTTACATTTTTTTATATCTGTCTTTATATAAAGCTTGGAATTATGATATTTTAGTTATATTATTTTTTTCACAAGTCATGATAATTTTATAACTAAATTCCGCAATATGAAATTAGGGTAATAAAAATTGATTTTTTTTTTACAATATTGTATAATTAATTCATATTATTAAAAAACTAGGAGGAAATTTAATGAAGTTAGTATTAGTACGTCACGGAGAAAGTGAATGGAATTTACAAAATAGATTTACAGGTTGGATAGATGTAGACTTGACTGAAAAAGGAGTCCAAGAAGCTAAAAATGGAGGACAAGCCTTAAAAGAATTAGGTTATACTTTTGATGTTGCATTTACTTCTTTCCAAAAAAGAGCAAACAAAACTCTTAACTATATTTTAGAAGAAATAGATCAACTATATTTACCAGTACATAAGTCTTGGAGATTAAATGAAAGACATTATGGTGCTCTGCAAGGTTTAAATAAAGCAGAAACTGCTAAACAATACGGTGAAGAACAAGTACATATTTGGAGAAGAAGTTTTGATGTAGCACCTCCTCATGTTGAATTAACAGATGAAGTAAATTACCCAAAATTCCAAGAGAGATATAAGGATATACCTGAAAGTGAGTGTCCAAGAGGAGAAAGCTTAAAAGATACTATAGCAAGAGTTTTACCTTACTGGGATTCAAACATTTCAAAAGAAATCAAAGCAGGTAAAGATGTAATAGTTGTTGCTCATGGAAACAGTTTAAGATCATTAATAAAATATTTATTAAATATTGATGATGTTAAAATACTTGATTTAAATTTACCTACTGGAAAACCATTAGTATTTGAAATAAATGAAAATCTAGAAATAATATCAGCTCCTGAATTATTTTAAAAAAGTATTGACTTTTTGAAAAATTGTGTTATAATATATGCGTAGATAATCATATTATTCAAGTTTACATCAAGATTTTGTATTAAGATGTAAAATCGTAAGATTGGCTGCCTCAAGCAGCTTTTTTTATTTTAAATATTTTTTTATTATATCCAACTCTTTCTCTTCCTTTATTTTTCTCACCTTATTTTCTATTTCTTTTTCTGAATATAAATATATTTCATCAATAAAATTAATATAACTTGGTAATTCTACTAACTTATTATTATCAATAAATAATACCTTATGTCCATTAGAAACCAAATCATATACTATATCTTCATTTTTTAGAAAAAATATACATTTAGTATTAAATTTCTTTGTTTTTGATAATATAAAAGATAATTTTTCAAAAAATTTACTTTTAGTATACATACTATCAAAATCATCAATTAATAAAACTGTATTATCATTTACACTAACCAATCTATTTAAATACATTTCAAGTTGTATGTCTACTTTTTCACTAGTTGATAATTCAGAAAAATTAATATTATCAATTTTATACTCTATAGCTTTAAAAATATTTGAACTAATTTTATCAAAATCAAATTCAAGATTAAAATTAGGTATAGAAAAAAGCTCTGTCTCAATTAATTTTTTAATTGAAGAAAAATATTCAAACATTGAATTTTTAATCTTTTCTTCACTAACATACTCTCTAAAAGATTCAAGTCTTGAAATAATATATGTTTTAGAACTCAATTTTATTTCTTCATCTAATGTATTATCTCTTGATATACCTAATGAAAAAAATTGATTCTTTTTTACCTTTAATCCATCAACTAAAAACATATCTTTTTCTTTACCATCAAAACCAGATAAAATATGATTATACATCATAGTCTTTCCAGAACCATTACCACCAGCAATAAATATATGGTTATCAAAAGAAAAATTGGAGTACTCATCTTTAAAATACATCAAAACATTCATATATATCTCCTAAAATTTAGAATTTATTCTAAAAAATATTGGTGTAAATTTTTCAATATTTTTGATATTTACACCAATGAATTAAAACAAAACTTATTTTATTTTCACCAAATACTAATTATATGAATAAAGAAAATATAACTATTATTAATTAAACCTTTAGAGGCTATCATTTTGGTTCGTTTTTTATTAATTCAAATATATTTAAACTTGAATTTATCAAGAATATGTATCTGGCTTTATCTATGTTATCAATTACATTGTATCACATTTTTCAAATTTATCAAAAATCTATATCCTTTCATTAATAATATACATTTCTCTATTTCTCTTATTAAGTCCTTATTTTATTTCAAATTAAATTTCCTTTATAATAAAAAAGACAACCGTAAAGTTGTCTTTAAAATATTTAACTAGTTTCAATACTTTATATACAGTAGGTGTTCTTGTACCTACATCTCCTTCCACTTAAGTGGCGACGGTCGAACAGTTTCCGTCCTTGTATACAAATACATTATATCTTTATAATTTCATCTTGTCAAATACTTTTCTATTTTTAATTAAATAGCTTTTTAATTGTTTTTCGACCATTTTATATAAAGTTCTGATTGAATTATAATAATTATTTTCAATTCCCAATTTAATTATCACATTAAAATCACTACCTCTTATTTTTCTTAATACATATCATACTTTCATTTTCATAATCTTTTAAAATAAATTTAGATTTAGAAATTATATTTTCAAAATTATCCAACAATTAATTTTTTATTTATGAATGTCTTTATTACATATGTCCTAGTATTTCTTCAAAAGGAACAACTTAGTTAGTTTGTAACTTTCCAAATTCTTTTTCAATAATTTTAATTATATTATCATTTAATGTCATTCATTTAACTATTTTAAGTAATTTTTTAATGGTTTTATTCTCATATTCTCTATACTTTTTGTCTTTTGAAAACATACTCTCTCCTATTTCTACATCTCTTTCAACTTTAGTTGCTTGATTATCTCTATATATTTCTACTATATATTCAATCTTAATACTAGATAATATCTTTTCTTTTAAAATTATAATTTATATTGTATCACATTATTCAAATTTACCAAGAATCTGTATCCTATCGACATAATCATCATCTTCTAAGCACGTATCACATTATTCAAATTTACCAAGAATCTGTATCCTTCCTTTTTTTACTTATTTATGTTACACTGTATCACATTATTCAAATTTACCAAGAATCTGTATCTCCATTGCTTACTATTCTTAGAACTCGGCAGTATCACATTATTCAAATTTACCAAGAATCTGTATCCACTTGTATCAATTCTATCTTCTTCATTTAGTATCACATTATTCAAATTTACCAAGAATCTGTATCCGAGCTTAAGCCTTTTATATCTCAGATATTGTATCACATTATTCAAATTTACCAAGAATCTGTATCCCTACAGTCACATAACATTTTCCTAAACTACGTATCACATTATTCAAATTTACCAAGAATCTGTATCCAAGCCACACAAAGTTTAATATACCTCGTATCATATTATTTAAATTTATCAAGAATCTGTATCTATCCTCAAATACATTGTATCACATTATTCAAACTTTTCAAAAATAATATCTATACATTAAAAAACAATTAATGGATTTTTTGAAATTTTGACTTCAGATAATTTAGGTTCTTTTACTAATACTAACATATTTTCATACTGTCTGTTAGTAATTTTCAATATTCTTATCTCACCGCCAACTAATCTATTGCTTAATTTTTTTACTCTACTAAAATATTTAGAACATTCAGCATCATTTCTACAAAATCTTGAATAACAAGAATATTGCATCATAATAAAACCTTCCGATAATAAATTTTTTCTAAAATCATGAGTCTGTTTTCTCTCTACTTTTGTTGATACTGGCAAATCAAAGTAAATTAACAATCTCATTTCTTTATAGCTCTTTAAAGAGGTCATAAAAATCTATCTTTATTATATCAGGTATTGCCAGTATTTTTTTACCCTCTTCTAGAAATTTCAAATAACTTTTTATTAATAATTCCATTGAATAAAGTACTGTGTATTCCTTATTATTAATCATAACATTTGCATTTAAAAGAGAAATTAATTCTTTTCTAGCATCTATACTTAATTCATCATCCTTAATAAACCTATATAAATAGTTAAATACATAATAATCAATTATAGGTCTATATGGTTCTATAAAATCATATGTTAGATTAAAGGCATTCATCATAGAATTATGATGAACACCTATATGAGTTGTAAATCCTAAAGTACATAAAAGTCTTGTAATCGCACTTCTAAATACACCATATCCATAATCCAATGCCATATTTATTGAATCTTGTTTATTTTGTCTAAAAAAACCTGTACCATATAGATAATTAAAAAATACTTTTGCCGCTGTACCTTCTCTATTTTGTATATCATTTCCTACAGCTTCTTTTTCATATTTTTTCATCAATTTTATTACATCACTTGAAGCATTTTCAATTTCTAATACTTTTCTTGAATTTCTAATTTTAGCTTTTAATAATTCTTCCCAAATTAATTCTTTAGATTTAGATGTTTGTTGCATTTGTAAACTATGAACATACGGTATTCTATAATGTTGATTTATTGGTAAAGTATATGCTACAGGCATATGCTTGTAATCACAAAATAACATGGTAATATTCCTTAAAGATAATTCTGATATTATTCTTAAGCTTACAGTACTTTCCAAAGATTCAAAAACAACTATTGCAATATCATTTACTGGGACAGATAATTTTTTATTATCTTTTTCTACAATCAAATTATCATTTTCAAAATGAATATATGATTTTTTTGTTATTAATACTTGTCTAAATGACATATTAATAACCTAAAATATTCTTTTTAACTTTTTTAATTGATTTTATTTTTGATACTGTTATTTTATAACGTTCTAAAATTTTATCAAATATTCCTTTATTTAAAAGGTCAAAGTCATCACCTATAATACTTGATATTTCAATCAAACCTGAAGAAAATCCTCTAACCAAGCATTCTGCTTTTTCTCCTTTATCTAATTCAAATTCTATACATTCACCAGGATACAATTCATAAAGTAATTTATAGCCATTTTCTTCTAAATTTTTATAGTTTATCTTCTCCATTTTTACAGCATTTTTATAGATATTTAGGTCAAAATCTTTCCTTTTTTTAAGTAAATTGTACTTGTATCTTCCTAACGCTGCAAATCTTAATCCTTCGTCGCCTGATTTTTTAAATACTAAAATTTTAACAATAGTTTGTCCCATTTCAACATATCTTTTTTCACCTAACTTAATTAATTTATCTTTATTATCTACAACTATTTTTACCTTCTTTATTATATGACCATTCTTAAGTCTCGGGAATTCTTTGTCTTTACTTTTACTCCATTTAACTAATGTTTCATAAATTTCTTTCTGACTTCCATCTTTATCAAATATTTTATCTAAATTATTCTTTAAATCAAGTACAGAAATTCTTTTAGTTACTTGATCTTTACTTTCTCCAAATATAGTTTCTGCATGTAAAGGACCTTTACTCTTAGACTTAACAACATGATATGGTAATTTATAGTTTTCTCTTTTATCAAATATTTTAAATTTAATATCGTCCAAGAAATCTTCATAAGGCTCTCTTAATGAAAAAATATATTTTTTTCCATTTATAGTAAAGCTAATACCTTTTTCTTTATCTTTACTTTTTTCTTTTATATGCAATATTTTTTCTTTACTCAAATTCTCTGCAAATTCTTTGGAATTGATATATTCTCCTTTTTCATCAACTAAAATTTCTTCATTTTTATTTTTCAAATTATAAATAAGTTGATTATATTTAGTCAATTTATTTTGCATAGATCTTGTCATTATAGTTAATAAGAACGCATCTAAGGCATGATGAATGTGATTTTCTCTATTTTTCTTGTTCACTTGCTCTTTTAAATCAGAAATCATTTTATATAGTATAGAAATAATCTCATAATCAACATCGTTTATTTCTTCAAAATCAACCATTTTTAGATCAAATAAAACTTTATTTTGAAAAGACTCCCAAATTTTTTCTAAATTATATTTTTTCATCAATTCTTTAGCTAAAGTTTCATCTTTTAACGTTTTAAAAGTATTTGTTTTTTTATCTTTTTCAACTTTAACCTCAGTTGATAGTTTCATTCCAGTTTCTAAATTTTGAGCAAAAATTATTAATTTTTCTTTTTCAATATTAAGTTCATTTAAAACAAATTTCTTATTATTTTTTTCTAAATTTCCAGATTCATAATTATGTGTATACTTATTAAGATCATATAAATTTCTTAACATTGATGTCATTTTACCTTGGAAAGCAACTACATTTCTTTGATAAATGTATTTTACTTTCTTATTACCATTTTCATCATATAGATCTTCTTCACTTACTGGTATTAATCTTTGGAAGATGTTTAAAGCTAATCTTGAAGCGTGACTAGTTGCATGTAATTCCCTATCTAAGAATTCATCGTTAACAACATCTCCTTTAAATAAAAGGTTCTCCTTTTTTCTACCTCCTATATTCGTATTAAGTTTAACTCTTTCTGAAAATTCTTCCCATTTACTAATAGTTTTTAACCACTGATAAGGTGTTCTATTTCCTTTCTCTTGATTCTCAGTAGATAAAACTAAAACTTTATTTGAATAAGAATTATCAAATGATTTTGAATAAGGTAAAATATGATCTATCTCCACTTTAGCACTTGTAAGATTTCTTTTTTCTATTTTTTTACCTGAATACATACATATTCCTTTTTGTTCTCTCCATAATTTAAATCTTATAAAATCATCATTTGATATTTTCCCATAACCTTTAAATAAATCCTTATGTTCCCCATATAGTTCAAACATTGCTAGTTCTTTATTAACCTTATTCTCTAATTGCATTTTAGCGATTTTATTTCTTTCCGAAGAACTCTTATTAAGATCCCTTGTTAATTCTAGATGTACTTTTGTAGGTGTTCCATAAGTAAATAATACAGTATTGTATAATTTTCTTAGTATAACTAAAATATGCTTAACATTTGGATTAATAATTTTACTATTTAAAGCTTCCTCTATTTGTGAAATTTTAGGGAATTTTTTCCAATTTAAGTTTGTTGTATCAATATAGTATCCTAAACTAGATAATGCATCTTCATAATC
The DNA here is from genome assembly GCF_001902585.1 of Streptobacillus notomytis. Taxonomy (NCBI): domain Bacteria; kingdom Fusobacteriati; phylum Fusobacteriota; class Fusobacteriia; order Fusobacteriales; family Leptotrichiaceae; genus Streptobacillus; species Streptobacillus notomytis. Next base: position 14,796 of record NZ_LKKV01000123.1, read on the forward strand.
TCTACCCTCAATAAGTACCTCATTTAATTTTTTAGATAAGCTTAATGATAAATTTCCATTTCCACTAAAGTTAGGGAATAATTTAATAGCTTCAACTATATCTTGAGCTTCTCTAAGTTTTTTATATCTTTCATCATTGTTTATATAGAAATCTATTTTACTATCAGTTCTAGCATAAGTTAATATTTCTGCTACCAAATCAAGAAAGTCTAATCCACCCAACTCTTCTATTCTCTCATTACTTATATTATTCTTTTTAAAATTACTTTTTAAAGATTTGTATCCTGAAAGATTATTCTTCAACAATTTCTGTTTCATTCTTTCACTTTTTATTTTTGAATCAAATAATTCAGCTAATTCATCTGTTATATTTTCACTTTCACCTAGAATATCCTTTCTCAATTTTATATAATCTTTTTTATCAAGAAATGGTATATTTAAAATGTTAACATTTTCATTACCAATACTTTCCTTAATTAGATTATATGTAAGCTCTTTATTTTTATTAACCACTAAATCATATATTTTTTGAACAACTTCTTTACTTAACTTTTTAGCCTTAGATTTATCTTCAGAATTATTTTCCAAGTATCTAACATCATTTAATTTTGAAAGCATTGTAAAGATTTCATAAGTCGGAGAATACTTAGCTGCCCTTATTTCTTTCGTATATTTACAAATACCAGAAATTTTTCTAAAATCTACCTTATATTTACTATCTCCTCCTGGACCGTCTGAAAAATCTCTTTGAGATGATAAAATTTCTATATATTTTTCTGAAATTTCTTTAGGAAGAATTTCCTGCATGTCAAGAATTTTTTGAGCTTCACTTATTATTTGATCTCTCTTAAATCCAAATTTATAGTTACCTTGCTTATTTCTATAACCTAAAATACTTTTATCTTCTGACTTTATTTTATAAATTACTTCAATTGGTGTTAAATTTTCTTCTTTTATCATTTTTGTATTTTGGGCAATAATAGGTTTTAATTTTTTTTCATCAGATTCATTTTTACCAACTTCTTTACCCAAACTTTTAGCTATTTCTAATTCTTCAGTTTTTCTATTTGATTTAAATCCTCTATTTTTACAATAATGTATCATCAATCTTGCAATTTCATATTTATTTAACTGCTCTGTTAATCCTCTTAATCTTACTGAAAAAATATTTTCTAATTTACCTTTAAATATATTTTTTAATTCATCTTCAGTTAAAAATGAAGATTCTAATAAAAGAGTTTTAGTTCTATCAATCCTATATTTCTTTCTTCTTGATGTTCTTCTTGCACCCCTTTTTAATCTTCTATCTAAATTTTGTAGCTTTCCTTCATTATCTAAAGCTTTAAATATTACTGAATTTGCATCTACTAATCCTATTGGTTCATCTTCATCATTAATTTTTGTTACCGCCCAACCTATAGATGTAACTCCTAAATCTAGTCCCAATATATATCTCATCTAATATTTCCCTCCTAATTATCTATATTTAAAATTATACCTCTTAATACTGTAAAATTCAATAATTATAAAATTTATTTTTTATATTACCAATTATACCCTGTTCCCAACTTAAACACATACTTACCATATGATTTTTGATATATATTTGCATCAAAGTCTAAATTAATGTATACCCTCTCTGTTGGTTTAAATTCAAACCCCATATTCATATTAACTCTCCAATCATCTTTAAAACTATTTTCTATACTCTTTCCATTATTAGATATTTCATAATTAGAAAAATTATACTCTACATTAGATTTAGTATAAAAATCTACATATCTATGTTCTAATCTAACTCCTGTCTCATAATATATACTAATTGGTTTCTTATGAGATATATCATATTTAACTAATTTATCTTTAGAAATACTATCAGTTAATAATGTATTTATTTTATACCCTACTTTATTTAAGTACTTTATTGAAATATCTTTATTTACTTTAAACTTAGGATTTAATCCTATATTTAAAGTATTATTTAAATATATTAAATCATCATTCTTAAACTTATTATTTACAACAATAGTATTTAAACCTAATCCTAGATTAATATCAAAGTATTTGTACTTTATACCAAATTTAGGTATTATTCCTATTGATACAAATTTTTGTGTAATTGCTTCTTTAGTCTTAACATCTGTAGTTAAAACATTACCTAATACTTTAAAATTAAATCCTCCTGATATCTTAAGCTTACTTACATCATTAGCTCTTTCAAAATTAATTTCTACTCCATTTCCATGAAGTTTGTTTTTGTATTCTGTTTTAGCAATATTTTCAGTTGATTTTTCTTCTTTATACATATCCTTATCTAAAAGTGAATTATGCTTCATATCTAGATAATCTTTATCTATTTTGTTATAGCTCACATAATTGGCTTCAATAACATTTCTATATTTTAATTCACTGCTTACACTATTTATTAGGTCTAATTCATTAAATATATATAATTTATTAAGTGCATCTGTTTTAACTGTAGAAAAAATCTTAACTATATTATCAGACCCTTTTTCTATGTCAAGTTCATAAACACTATCATATTCTTCAAGATTTAAAATGTTTAAATCACGATCTGAAATCTTTGCAACATTAAATTTATCACTATTATAGATAATTTTATCTACTATATCTTTCTCAATCTTAACTAAAGCATTTATATCCTTATCTGAATTTTCAATTTCTAGTAAATTTTTATCCTTTTCTTTTAAATGAATCTCAAATTTACCACCATTTGATTTATATTCACCTATTTTTAATACTTTTTCTTTAAGGATAATATCACCAGAGTTTGTAATTGACTTAATATTTATATCATCTAGAAGATTTAAATTAGCATTTTTGTTAATATTAAGGCTTGCTTCAATACTTTCTTGATTACTTTCATTATTTTTCTTTAACAATAAGGTACCTGCATCCACAGATATATTTTTAATATCCTTTAAATTTTTAGAATCTAAGGTTAACTTAGCTTCACCTAATTTAACTAATGATTTATCTCCCTTATTCTCAAATGATTTACTAGTCAAATCTATATCTATATTACTATTAATCTTAATATTACCACCATTTATACTGTATTTAGAAATGGCTGAACTCTTATTAAACTTAAGTAATACATCTCCTTTACTTGATTCAACCGTCCCTTTAAACTCATCTATGTTATTTAATATTAATTGACTTTCATTTTTGTTAGATAAAGTCTTATCTCCAGTTATCTTATTATTTATTACACTATTTTTTATATTTAAGGCTAAATTACCTTTTTCTATATTAATAGTTCCACTAAACTTAGATAATTCCTTATTTATTTCCAATTCTTTAGTTTCACTATCTTTAGAACTAACTACATTTAATTTTCCATTTTCATTTCCAATTAATTTTTGTTTTAAAACTGTATCATTATCTAATTTTAAATCAAGTTCTCCATTTAATTCTAAATTACCTGTATTTTCTAAAAGTTTAGAATTAATAGTAACTTTCTTACTTCCTTTTTGTAAGAAATCACCTGATCCTGTTATCTTAGCTTTAAATTCTTCCTCATTTTTAAAATTAGCAATCAATTTAGTGTTTCCATTTAAACTATACTTACTTTCTTCCTTATTTAAAATATCGTTATTAATTGTTAGACTTCCAGAATTAATATCAACATTATGAATATTCTTAGTAGTTATATTATTAATAGTAAGATTGCCAATTCCTTCTTTAATAACTTTAGAAGTATATTCTTTTTCACTAATTTTGTTATTATTATTTTCAGCTTCTATATCCATCTTATCCATTACTGAATCTTCTTCAGTTCTGAAAATTACATTTTTATTATCAACCACAATTTTACCATTAGTTGTAAGGGCATCTTTACCTATTAATAATACGTCTCCTGAACTATGAATCTTACCTGTAAATTCTTTTATATTCTTGAACCCTAATGATAATACTGTAACATTAGAATAATTTCCATTAATAAATTTATATCCTAATATTCTATCTTCTTCCCTTGATGAAGTGATATAGAATTTAAATTCTTTGTCTTTAGAATTATCAGCTACTTCTATACTTCCATTAAAATCTTTAAAATTATCAGTTATTCTTATAGATCCATCACTAATTTGTTCAAGTATTATCTTACCCTGTCCTTTAATCTTAGAGCTAATACTAAAATAACTACTATTATTATCATTTGATGATAAAGTTAAAGAAGAATTTTCTTTTATAGTTATTGGGTTATATAAATAAGTTATTGAATAACTATTATTTATATTTTCCCTAACATTAGCTATAGTAGACTTACCTTGTACTTCAATCTTAACTAATTTATCACTATTACCATTTATTATATTATACCCTTTTAATGTCATATTAGAATTATCTAATGTAAGTTTACTAATATTCCTATTATATAAAATAGTGTCATTTATTCTAGATAAGTAGTATACTGAATTATCAAATATTACTTCTCCTTTTAATCTTTTTTCATTATCAGAAAAATTACTTCTACTTATAGATTGATTTTTTAAAGTAATCTTATTTCCAGCTAAATTAATATAAGTATATGTAACTTTACCCTTATTAGCCGACCCTTCAACAACCAAATCTTTTTGTAATGTTAACTTAGAAAAATTAGTACTTTTTTCCTCTTTTAAACTATCTGTAAATGACTCAACTTTTATCTTACCTCCATTTGCAATAACTTCTGAAATAACTTGTTCTGTTTTAATCTTTAATGTAGAGCCATTTTCTATATTAATCTTAGTATTTTTTAAAGGTTTTGAATTAAAATAATTTAGTTGTCCTTCTTTAACTAAAATCTCTTTTATACCAGTCTCATTAAAATAGTTTTCTTCATTAGTAAATTCTATAGCCTTATTTCCTTTTTTAACTATATTAATATTACCAACTAACCTATTATTAAATGATAAATCTTTTTCATTTGCATTTATTGTTAAAGTTGAACTTTTAGCATTCTTATTTATTATACTTCCATATTTATTATTATTTTCATCTATTTTAGCTTCTAGATCATTACCATTTAAGTCTAATTTTCCACCATCTTTAACTAGTATTTTACTATCTGAACCTATAGCTTTACTATCTCCTAGCCTTAAAGTAATATCTCCCTCATTTTTACCTTCTTTATTACCCATAACAGTAACATTATTTTTATAGTTTTCTGACTTTTTCTTAAGTTCAATTACACCACCTGAAAAATATTGACCATCAACTGTTAATTCCTTATCTTTAAGTTCATAATTAATATTTAACTTTCCTTCTCCAGAAAAATAGTTTTTACTATTACTCTTATCCTCGTTTAAATCTACTTCTTTTCCTTTTGCTACTCCAACTGCAATCTTATTATCATTAATAGAATCAGACCAAGATTCTATATATGCTACTCCTTCTGAATCTTCTTTTAAAATATTTTTATATTTACTATCAATACTAGAACCATAAATTAATTTAACAATCTTATTACTGTTATCATTATTATTAATCTTTAAATTTATTCCCTTTTTTACATCTATACTTAAACTAGTATTACTCTTACCTATTTTATCTATTACTACAGTTCCTCTATTTTCACCATCACCAACATTTAATTTAGATAAACTACTTGACTTATCAAGACCTTTTAAAGTAACAGTACCATTATCCCCACCTAAATTTAAAGTTTTAATCTCTGAATCTATAGCTTCATTCTCACTACCTATAGTAATACTTTTATTACTTCCTAAATACAGATTAGAGTAATCCTTATACTTTTTATCAATACCTGAAATATCTTTACCTAAACTTAAAACTCCTTTTGATGACTTTTCTATCTTATCAAGTAAATTTCCTATTTCATTATTATTATTTTCTACTTCAAACACAGAATTATTTTCTATTGATATCTTAGAAGATCCTAAAGTTGATTCTTTATTAATCTTTAATTTTCCACCTTTAACTTCAAAACTACCTTTTAGTTCTGAATTGCTTTCTTTTGTTAAGTGAAGTAATCCTGAACCCTCTTTTATCGCTTTAACATTTCCTTTAATTTCTGCTTCTATTTTAGCAACATTATTATTTTCAACATTTGCCTTAAAATTAGTCTTAGAATCATCTTTATCTTCCATAGAATTTTTAAACTCAATAGCACCTTTAATTACAGTCTCATTAATTTCTTTTTCTGATTTAACATTATCATAAGGTTTAAGAATATCTTTAACTATACCTAAAGCATTGATTTCTAAGCTTGCATTTTTATCAATATTAATTTTTGATTCAACTTTAGCACCTCTATTAACTGATAATATTGAAGAATTCTTAACATTAATGCTCTCAGATTTAAAATTAGCTTCTTTATATTCATCCTTATACACTAAATTATCATATCCATGTAATACATTATCTCCTTCAATTTTCACATTACCATTTTCTATATCAAATTTACCTTTAATTTCTGTTTCTTCACTTCTTATTGACCATTTACTATTATTAGAACTTGAACTATATACCAAATCTAAATTACCCTTAAAACTACCTAAAAAGACTCTTTCTTCTCCAGATGGTTTAAATGTAAATATTGATTTTTTATTAGTCTCTTCATTTTCATTTACTATTTTAGCATCCTTATCCATATGATAAATATCTTTAAATTCTAAATTAGTTCCATTTAAGTTTAAAGTTCCACCTCTATGACCAAATACTACGTTATTATCACTTATCTGATCTACTCTATTTATAGTTAGCTTAGCACCTTGGGCTAATCTAATTACTGAGGCTGCAACTCCAGAAGTATTTTGAAGTTCTGTTTCTCCTCCACCTAGGTTTAATTCTCCATAATTTCTACCATCAGATTTAATGATTAATTTACCTTCTCCTATTTTTCTAACTATATTATTTTCTCCAAAATTTAACTTGTATGTTAAAGTAGCATTTTTATGTACGACAAAACCGGCAGTTGTTAGTTTACCACTGCCTTTTAATGTTGTATTCTTTTTAAATTCTAGTCTTGCAGACCCAGTATCTGTTTCTCCTTTTACATCAACTTCTAAATTCTCTTTATTAAATATTTGATTTTTAGCAAAAATCATTTTTTCATCTATTTTATCATTTAGTGAATTTACATGTTGATATATTTTATTAAAAAATTGATCTCTCCGATTTTTATCATCAAATTTTCTATCTACATTATTAACCTTTAATAATCCATTTTCAAATATTACATTATCTTCTTTAATTTCTTTATCTGTTAAACCCTCTTTCCATTTTTCATACATTTCTGGATTACTTAAAAGTCTAGATTCCTTACCATATCCTGTTCCAATTCCACTACTATTACTTGAGGCTATTAACCATTTATTATTTTCTTTATCCCACCAAAAAAGTGGTGAACCACTATCTCCTGGTTTAGTTCCTGAATCAAGAGGAGTTTTAGCTTCTTTTTCTATTACAAGTTCTATATTTCTATCTATTTGACCAATACCATCTTCATACTTTTTTTTAACCTTATTTAAACCTCCTGCTAGGTTTCCATATTTGGTTATTTTCTCTTCTTTCCCCTTATCAATAGCTATATAATTTAATCCTCCACCAACCCTTGCAAGCAGGTCCTCTTCTTGAATCCTATCCCAATCTTCCTTAGCTACTCCTTCTGGAATATATGCATCAAAGATAACTTTATTAGTCCTAATTAATGAATAATCTAAACCTATATTTAATCTATAATATCCTTCAACTCCCTCAGAAAATTTCTTATATTTTTCTTCCTTAGTTGAATCTTTGTATCCTGAATAAAGTTCTACATCATCTCTTATATGCCTTTTAGAAAAAGTAAAATTAGTAGGATGATCAACGTGTTTTACCCCTGTTAATAATTGAGGGTCTCCCCATAAAGCAAAGTTTCCTGCATCAATTACACCATCAAAATTTGGTATAGGCTGTTTTATCTTTCCAGATTCTGTTCCATCTTTTTTATATACTATTACACCTTTTCTTCCTATAGAATATTTTCCTTTATTAGTTGCAAAATCTTCATAGTTAGTAATCCATTCTATGTCCCCTCTACCTGTATTAGAAATTGTAATCTTTCCTGTTAATATAAGGATCAAAAACAATTTATGTTTATAATTCATAATTATCCTTTCAGATATTTTAGTTATTATAAAAATATTTATAAATTATACTATATTACCAATTATACCCTGTTCCCAACTTAAACACATACTTACCATATGATTTTTGATACACGTTTGCATCAAGGTTTAAATTAATATATATTTTTTCAGTAGGTTTAAATTCAAACCCTGTTTTTATATTAACTCTCCAATCATCTTTAAAACTATTTACTATTTTTTTTCCTTTATTAGAAATCTCATACATAGCCCAGTTATATTCAACATTAGCCTTAGTAAAGAAATCTACATATTTATGCTCTAATTTAATTCCTGTTTCATAGTACACACTAACAGGATTTTTATGTGATATTGTATATTCACTTTCTGCATTTTTCATAGTTTCAGTTAACATAGGATTTAACTTATACCCAATTTTATTTAAGTAATGAATGTATAGGTTATTATTTATATTAAACTTTGGATTTATCCCTATATTTAATGAATTATTTAAATATATTAAAGTATCATTTTTAGAACTATTATTTACAACTACAGTATTTATTCCTAATCCTAAATCAATATCAAATAAATTATACTTAACCCCTAACTTAGGAACAAGCCCTATAGAAACAAAAGTTTTAGTAAATTGTTCTTTTTTCTCCTCAACATCCGTAGTCAAACTACTTCCCAAAACTTTAAAATTAAAACCACCTGAAATTTTAAGTTTATTTACGTCACTAGATTTTTCAAAATTAATTTCTACTCCATTAAAATTGATTTTATTCTTGTATTCTGTACTATTAAACTTTAAATATTCCTTATTTATTTTTGTATAATTTACATAATTAGCTTCAATAATATTTCTATACTTCAACTCATTAGTTATATCATTAATTAAATATAGTTCATCAAACATATGCAACTTATTTAAAACATCAATTTTAACATTAGAATGTAACCTAAAAATATTATCTTCATCTTTTTTTAAAGAAAGTTCATAGACACTTTCATATTCTTGAAGGTTTAAAACTTTTACTTGCTTATTTTTAACTTTTACAAGATCCAATTTCTCATTATTATATATCAATCTATTTATTAAATTATCTTTAAGTTTAACTAAAACATCTACATCTTTATCTGCATTTTCAATTTCAAGTATTTTTTTATTCATTTCACTTAACTGAATGTTAATTCTACCATTATTTGAAGTATATTTATCTATTTTTAAACTCTTATCCCTAAGTACTATATTTCCAGAATTTCCGACAGATTTTAAATGATTATTTTTTAAGAAATATAAACTTGAATTCTTCGATACATTAATATCTGTATCTATTTTTTTACTATCATTACTATCTATTACTAAAACCGAATTATCTATTCCATTTCCAACATTTATTTTAGATAAAGAATTTGTTTTATCAAGTCCTTTTAATGTTACAATTCCATAATCTCCACCTAAATTTAAAGTTTTAATACTTGAATCTATAGATTTATCATCACTACCTATAGTAATATTTTTTCTACTTCCTATATATAAGTTAGGGTAATCTTTATAGCTTTTATCAATACTTGAAATATCTTTATCTAAAATTAAAAATCCTACTGAATTTTTATCTATTTTATTAAGTAAATTTCCTAAATTAGATCCATTATTTTCTACTTCAAAAATAGAATTATTTTTTATTGATACATTAACATTCCCCAAAGTTTTTTCATTATTAATCTTTAATCTTCCACCAGTAATTTCAATTTTACCTTCTAAACCTGAATTATCTTCATTTTTTAAATGTAATAATCCTGATGATTCTTTTATAGAATTAATCTTACCACTAAGTTTTGAATATATTGTAGCTATATTATTATTTTCAATATTTGCTCTAAAATTAACACTATTCGTATCATTATTTTTAAAATTAATACTTCCCTTGATTATAGTTTCATTAATTTCTTTTTCTGTTCTAGCTCCCTCATAAGGCTTGGGTATATTTTTTACAGTTCCTAAAAGAAGCATTTCTAAACTCGCATTTCCTTCTATGTTAATATTTGATTCTACCTTAGCTCCCCTATTAATTGATAATTTAGAACTATTTTTAACATTAATACTTTCAGATTTAAATTTAACTTCTCTATACTCATCTTTATACACCAAATTATTATATCCATGAACAATAGCATCTCTTTCAATTTTTACATGACCCTTTTCAATATCAAACTTTCCTTTAATATCTGTATTTTCACTTCTTATAGACCAACTAACATGATCATAATATGGGTTATACACTAAATCTAAGTTACCTTTAAAACTTCCCAAAAATACTCTATTTCCACCGCTCGTTTTAATAAGACCAAGAAATGTTTTACCTCCTTCTGAAATAAATTTAAATGTTGACTTTTTATCATTATTTTCATTTACTATATTAGCATTTTTATCCAAATGATAAATATCCTTAAAACTCAAATCAACTCCATTTAAATTTAAAGTCCCTCCCCTATGTCCAAACATTACATTATTATCATTAATCTGTTCTGCTTTATTTATAGTTAATTTAGCTCCTTGTGCCAATTTAATATTTTTAGCAGCATATCCACCTGTAGTTTTAAGTTCTGTTTCTCCTCCACCTAAATTTAAATCTCCTTCATTATTACCAGTATTTTTAATAACTAACTTCCCTTTACCTATTTTCCTAACTATATTTCCTCTATTAATCTTTAATTCATAATTTAAAGTTGCTCCTTTATATACAACAAAACCCGCAGTTGATAAACTACCACTACCTTTTAAAGTTGCATCTTGTTTAAATTCAAGTCTTGCTGATCCTGTATCTGTTGTACCATTTACATCAACAATCAATCCTTGTTTATCAAATATCTGATTTTTAACTTTAGTCATTTTTTCATCTAATCTCTCATATTGTGAAGTTATATTAAAAGAAATTTTATTATAATAATAATTATTTTTTATATTATTCTCATCAAAACTTCTAACCTCATCTCCAACTTTCAATTTTCCATTATCAAATTTTACGTTATCTTCTGTAATCTCTTTATCTGTTAAACTATCTTTCCACTTTTTATAAGCATATGGATTACTTAAAAGTTTAGATCTCTTTTCATATCCCAAATTTTTTCCAGCACTATTACTTGAAGCAATCAACCATTTTTTGTTAGCAGAATCCCATAAAAACAAAGGAGAACCACTATCTCCAGGTTTAGCTGCCGAATCAAGTGGAGTTTCAGCTTCTTTTTCTATTCTTAATTCTATAGTTTTATCTGTTCCAACTAAACCAAGTTGAAATTTATTTCTAACTCTATTTAATCCTCCAGCAAAATTACCATATTTAGCTGCATATTTTTCTGAACCAATATCTATAGCCTCAACATTAGTTCCAGCACCAACTCTTGCAAGTAAATCTCCTTTTTCAATTCTGTGCCAATCCCCTTCTGTTATACCCTCATTAACATGAGCATCAAAAGCTATCTTATTAGTTCTAACTAATAAATAGTCATCACCAATACCTAATCTATAATATCCTTCTATATTTTCAGAAAATTTTTCATATATATCTTGCTGATATGAACTCATATATCCATAATAAAGTTCTACATCTTTTCTTATATGCCTTTTAGAAAAAGTAAAGTGTCTTGGATTGTCAATATGTAATACACCGCTTAGAATCTGAGAATCTCCCCATAGTGCAAAATTTCCATCATCAATTACCCCATCAAAATTAGGTATAGGCTCCTTTATTACACCTGAGATAGTTCCATCTTTTTTATAAACTATAACGTTTTTTCTACCTATATCATACTTGCCACTATTCATTGCAAAATCTTCGTAATTAGTAATCCAATCTATATCGCTTCTACCAATATTTGAGATACTAATTTTACCTATTAGTATAAATAATAATAATTTATGCTTACAGTTCATAATTACCCTTTCAACCCTATTAATATTCATTAATTTACATAAACAAATAAATTATTTATCTATATCAAAAATAATATAAACGATAATTTGGATACTTTTATATCTGAGTTTAATTATATCTATAAAAATATAAAAAAGCAATATTTTATGATTTACATATTTATTACCAATTACATCCCATACCTAATTTAAATACATATTTAGCATATGATTTTTGATATAAATTTGCATCTATATCTAAATTTATATATATTTTTTCAGTTGGTTTAAGCTCAAATCCCGTCTTTATATTAATTCTCCAATCATCTTTAAAACTATTTTCTATACTTTGCCCATTATTAGAAATTTCATATCTAGAAAAATTATATTCAAAATTAGCTTTACTAAAAAAATCTACATATTTATGTTCTAATTTAACTCCTGTTTCATAATATATACTAATAGGATTTTTATGCAATATATTATAATTTTCTATTAGATTTTTAGTTTCTCCAATTAGTGCATTTATCTTATATCCAACTCTATTTAAATATCTTATATTAAAATCATTGTTTATCTTAAACTTAGGATTTATACCTACATTTAATGAATTATTTAAATACACTAAACTATCCTTATTATTTCTGTTATTTACTATTATTGTATTTAATCCTAATTCTAAATTAGCATCAATAAACTTATATTTTATTCCTAACTTAGGTACTGCCCCTATATTCACAAGTATTTTAGTAAATTGCTCTTTTTCTTTGACAGTCGTTATCAAACTAATTCCTAATATTTTGAAATTAAATCCACCTGAAAGCTTGAATTTACTCATATCATTAGCTTTCTCAAAGTTAATTTCTACACCATTAGAATGTAATTTATTTTTGTACTCTGTATTATTAAGTTTTAAATAATCTTTATCTATTTTATTATAACTTACATAATTTGCTTCAATAACATTTCTATATTTTAATTCATTACCCATATCATTAATTAAATCCAATTCATTAAACATGTACATCTTATTTAACACATTAATTTTAACCATAGAATATATTTTAAAAATATCATCAGTGTCTTTTTTTACATCAAGTTCATAAACACTCTCATATTTTTCAAGATTCGTAATTTTTAAATTATGATTTGCAATTTTTGCAACATTTAGCTTTTTGTCATCATGAATAATTTTATCCAATGTCTCCTTGCTAATATCAACTTTAGCATTTACATCTTTATCTGATTTTTCAATTTCAAGTAAATTTTTATTCATTTCATTTAACTTAATATTAAATTCACCACCATTTGAAGTATATTCAGCAATTTTTAAACTTTTATCTCCAACTAAAATATTTCCTGAATTTGTAATTAATTTAATATATATTTTATCTAAAACTTCTAAACTAGCATCTTTTTTAACCTCTATACTTGCATTTATCTTTTCAGTATAATTATTATTATTCTTATTATTTAGAAACAACTTACCTTCATCTACAGATACATTCTTAATAGAATTTAAACTATTTGCATTTAAACTTAATTTAGAATTTCCTAATTTAATTAATAATTTATCTCCTTTATTTTCAAATGATTTATCACTTAAATCAATATCTTTACTGCTATTAATCTTAATATTACCACCAGAACCTATAACATATTTAGAAATACTAGCCTTATTATTAAAGTTAAGTAAAACATCACCTTTTTGTGATTCAACTGTACCTTTAAATTCTTCTACATTATTTAAAATTAGTTGACTATCATTTTTGTTATAAATAACTTTATCTCCTGTTATCTTATTATTAACCACACCATTTTTAAGATTTAATACTAAATTAGCACTATTTAAATTAATAGACCCTTTAAATTTAGATATTTCTTTATTTATCTCTAATTCACTAGTTTCATTATCATCTGAACTAGATATATTTAATTTTCCATTTTCATTTCCAATTAATTCTTGATTTAAAGTTGTATAATTATCTAATTTTAAATCAAGTTCACTATTTAATTCTAAATTACCAGTATTATTTAAATTTTTATAATTAATAGTAACTTTAGACCCTCTTTGCACAAAATCTCCTGAACCTGTTATAGTAGACTTAATTTCACTTTGATTTATAAAATCCGCAACTAATTTAGTTTTATTCTTTAAGTTATATTTACTATCTGAATTATTAAATATTTCTTTTTTAATAGTTAAAGTTCCCTCATCAACATCAAACTCTTTAATATTTTTAGTTTCTATGTCATTAATAGTAAGATTTTTTGAACCTTTTTTAACTATTTTAGAACTACCTTTTTCACTACCTTCTATATTCATCTTATCCATTATTGAATCTTCATCAGCTTTAAAAATAATATTCTTATTATCCTTTAATAATATTTTACCATTAGTTGTAAGCCCGTCTTTACCTATTAATAATACATCTCCCTTACTACTAATTTCTCCTGTAAATTCTTTAATGTTTTTAAATCCTATTGATTTACTAGAAATATTGGCGTATTTACCACTAATAAACTTATACTCTAGTATTCTATCTTCTTCATTTTCTGAATTAATATCAAATTTAAATTCTTTATCTTTAGAATTTTCTTTTACTTCTATACTTCCAGTAAAATCTTTGAATTTATTCTTTATAGTTATATTACCTTTATTAGTTTGCTCAAAGATTAACTTCCCTTTTCCTTTAATATTAGAATTCACAATAAAAGCGTTGTCATTTTTATCATTTAATGATAAAGTTAAAGAAGCATTTTCCTTAATATCTATTGTATTCTTTAAATTTGTTGATGCAATAATATTATTTTCTCTAAAATTAGTTATCTTAGAATTACCCTTTACCTCAACATCAACTGCTTGACCAGTATTTGAATAACTTCCTATACTCTTGTAATCTTTTAATATCAAATATGAATTATTTAATGTAATTTTTGAAATACTTTTACTATATAAAATCTCATTAACATTTTTTTCATATAAAGCTTCATTTCTTGAACCTTCTTCATAATAAGTTGAATTATCAAGTATTACCTCTCCATTATTCTTAACATTTTCATAAATATCAGCATTTTCTACAATTTGATTTTTTAATGTAAGTTTATTTCCATCTAAATTAATTTCGCTATATGTAACTTTACTTTTATTTTCATTCTCAGTTCCCTCAACAACTAAGTCCTTATTTAATGTTAATTTAGAAAAATTAGTAGCTTTACTATCCTTTCCTTTATCTGTTGGTGAATTAACCTTTATAATCCCACCATTTGCAGTAATTTCTGAACTAATTTGATATGTTTTAGTATTTAATACTGTACCATCTTCTATATGTACATTAGCATTTTTTAAAGATTTTGAATTATAATAATTTAATTGTCCCTCTTTAATCCAAATATTAACTTTATTATCCTCACTAAATTTATTATCTTCATTAGTAAATTCTATAGCTGATTTACCCTTTTTCTCTATATTAATATTACCTACTAATTTATTATTAAATGTTAAATTACTATTTTCAGTATACACTTTTAAAGTAGAATATTTTTCATTTTTATTTATTATACTTCCAGCTTTATTATTATTAGAATCTATTTTAACTTCTAAATCTTTACCATTTAAATCTAATATTCCACCATCTTTAACCAATACATTATTATTTACACCCAAAGCCTTATCACTACCTAATTTTAAAGTAATATTACCTTCATTTTTACTTTCTTTATTACCTGTAATAGTAATATTTCCTTTGTAGTTTTCTGAATTTTGTTTAAGTTCAACTTCTCCACCTGAAAAATATTGAGCATCTACAACTAATTCCTTATTTTTAAGTTCATGATTAATTCCTAGTTTTCCCTCACCAGAGAAATAATATTTACTATTGCTAGATTTATCTTTAGTTAAAGTTACTTCTTTATTTTTAGCTACTCCTAAAGCTAATTTATCATTATTTTCTATATTATCTGAATCATTTTCTAAATATAGAACTCCCTCTGAATTATCGTTTAAAATAGAATTATGTTTACTATCTATACTAGCACCATAACCTAAATTAATAATTTTACTATTACTACTTTCATTTTTATTAATTTTTAAATTTATTCCTTTTTTTACATCTATATCTAATTTACTATTATCAGTCCCTATTTTATCTATTACTACATTTCCTCTATTTTTTCCATCTCCTGCATTTATTTTAGATATGCTTTTTGATTTATCAAGACCTTTTAAGGTTACAGTTCCATTATCTCCACCTAAGTTTAAAGTACTAATACTTGAATCTATTTCTTTATCTTCACTTCCTATAGTAATATCTTTACTACTTCCTAAATAAAGATTTGAATATTCTTTATACTTAGTATCAATACTTTTGATATCTTTACCTAAACTTAAAACTCCTTTTGAATTTTTATCTATTTTATCAAGTAAATTATTTAATCCATCTCCATTATTTTCTATTTCAAGTACAGAACTATTTTTCAATAATGTTTTAGCACTTCCTAAAGTTTCCTCTTTTTTAATTTTTAATTTTCCACCCTCAACATCAATACTTCCTTTTAATTCTGAATTATTTTCATTTTCTAAGTATAATAATCCTGAACCTTTTTTTATTGCCTTAATATTTCCTTTAAGATTTGCTTTCATTGTAGAGGAATGATTATTTTCAATATTTGCTTTAAAGTTGTAATCATCCGTAGTTTTACCAGTATCACTTTTATTATTAACTTTAAAATCAATAGTTCCTTTAATTACAGTTTCATTAATTTCTTTTTCTGTTTTAGCATAAGAATATGGAGTAGGTCTATCTACAACTTTTCCTAACAAATTCATTTCTAATGTAGATTTTTCTTCAACATTAATTTCTGAATCAACCTCAGTTGCTCTACCGACTGACAATGTTGATGAATTTTTAATATTAATAGTTTTTGATTTAAATTTAGTTTCTCTGTATTCATCTTCGTAAACTACAATGTTTTCAGACTTTGTATCATCAGAGCCATGTATAACATTATCTCCCTCAATTTTTACATAACCCTTTTCAATATCAAATTTACCAGTAATATCTGTATTTTCACTTCTTATTGACCATTCACTTTTATTCTCACTGCTTTTATCATTATCAACAACTTTATACACTAAATCTAAATCACCTTTAAAACTCCCTAAAAATACTCTTTTACCATTTTTAGGGGCAAATGTAAATGTTGCCTTTTTATCGTCTTTGCCTTTATTTTCATTCACTATTTTAGCATCTTTATCCATATGATAAATATCTTTAAACTCTAAATTATTTCCATTTAAATTTAAAGTTCCACCTCTATGTCCAAACATTACATTACTATCTTTTATTTGATTTGAATTAGTTATTGTAAGTTTTGCACCTTGTGCTAATCTAATATTTTCAGCAACTGGTCCATCATTATTTTTAAGTTCTGTTTCTCCACCACCTAAATTTAAATTTTCTATATTATTACTACTTTTAATAACTAATTTACCCTCGCCTATTTTTCTAACAGTTATCTTTTTAGAATTATCTTTATTAGACGATATTTCATATGTTAAAGTCTTATCTTTATGCACAACAAAACCAGCAGTTTCTAATGTCCCGCTGCCTTTCAAAGTTGTATCTTCTTTAAATTCTAATCTTGCTGCATGAGTATTTGTATCTCCCTCTACTTTAACCTCTAAATCTTTTTTATTAAATATTTGATTTTTAGTACTACTTTTTCCATTAATATCTATATTTTCTTTGAGACTAAATTTTCTTTCCTCACCATCAACTTTTAAAACTCCATTTTCAAATTTTACATCATCTTTTGTCTCTCCTGTAATTTCTTTATCTGTTATATTTTTTTTTAAATTTTCATATGAAAAATGATGAGCTAAATAGTATAGTTTTCTACCATATCCTCCTATCGCATCCCCTCTACTAAGGCTTCCTGCTATAAGCCATTTTTTATTTTCATCATCCCACCAAAAAAGTGGAGAACCACTATCTCCTTTTTTCGCTCCTGAATCAAGAGGTGTTTTAGAACTTTTCTCTAAAGATATTTGTACATCTTGACCTAGTCCCGTTCTTTTGCTACCAGTTATCTTATTTAATCCCCCAGCAAAATGTTGCATTTTATCTGAATCCTTTTCTTTTCCATTATCAACAGCTACTCTATTTAATCCTCTACCAACTCTTGCTACTAAATCTCCAGATTTTATATTATTCCACTGTTCTTTAGTTACTCCCTCTGTAATATATGCATCAAAAGCTATTCTATCCGTTCTTAATAACGCATAATCATACTCAACTTGTTGTCTATGAGCTACCTCAATACTTTCAGAAAATTTTGTATATTTATTATCTAAACTTAATTTTTTATATCCTTCAAAAAGTTCTACATCATTTCTAAAATGTCTTTTTGAAAAAGTAAATTTATCTGGTGGAGTAACATGATATACACCTGATAAAATTTGAGAATCTCCCCATAATGCAAAGTTTCCTGTGTCAACTACACCATCAAAATTAGGAATAGATTTATCTATTGTGCCAGATTCTGTTCCATCTTTTTTATAAACCTTAACACCTGTTCTACCAATAAAGTATTTCCCTCTATTCATTGAAAAATCTTCATAATTTTCCCAATTAATATCATGTCTAGCTAAATTTGAAATTCCAATTTCACCAGTTAATATCAGTATTAATAATAAATTATATTTATAGCTCATAACTATCCTTTCAACACCGCTAATAACTTAATATTATATTTAACAAATAAATTATCTAACTTTAATTTTAAATTATAATTAATACACTCTTATTTTCTCACAATAATTGTATACTTATATTTTAAAAAAATCAATGATTATAGAAAAAAAAGAAAGAATAATCCTCTCCTTTATTACCAATTATATCCCATACCTAATTTAAATACATATCTACCATATGATTTTTGATAAACATTTGCATCAAAGTCTAAATTAATAAATAGCTTTTCTGTTGGTTTAAATTCAAAACCTGTCTTTACATTTACTCTCCAGTCATCTTTAAAAGTATTTTCTACACTTTTACCCTTATTAGAAATTTCATAACTAGACCAATTATACTCAACATTAGCCTTAGTAAAAAAATTTACATATTTATATTCTAATTTAATTCCTGTCTCATAATACAAACTAATTGGTTTTTTATGTGATACTTTATAATTCTTTAATGAATATTTAACAGTTTCACTTAACATAGGATTAGTTCTATATCCAAATTTATTTAGATATATAATATTAATATCATTTTTTAAATTAAATTTAGGATTTATTCCTATATTTAATGAATTATTTAAATATACCAAGGTGTCGTTTTTATCTTCATTATTTAAAACTATTGTATTTAAACCTAGTCCTAAATTAATATCAAAAAACCTATACTTTAGACCAAATTTAGGTACTAACATTATAGATACAAAACTCTTACCAATTGATTCTTTCTTCTTAACATCACTAGTTACATTACTTTCTAGTACATTAAAACTAAATCCATTTGAAAATTTAAACGTATTTAAAGTATCAGCTTTTTCAAAATTAATTTCAACTCCATTAGTAAAAATTTTATTTTTATACTCTCTATAGTTTATTTTAAAATAATTTTTATCTATTTTATTATAGTTTACATAATTAACCTCAATAATATTTCTGTATCTTAAATCACTATTAATATTATTAATTAAATCTATTTCATTAAATACATATAGTTTATTTAATACATCACTTTTAATCATAGAATACATTCTAATAATATCATCTGTTCCCTTTTCAGTATCAAGCTCATAAACACTATCATATTCTCTAAGATTTAAAACATTAATATCATACTTCTTAACTTTAGCTATATTTATTTTTTCTAAATCATTAATCATTTTATTTATTAATTCATTTTTAAGCTTAACTGTAATATCTACATCTTTATCTGTTTCTTCAATTTCAAGTAATTTCTTATTTTCTTCATTTAAATGTATATCAAATCTACCACCATTTGAATTATACTTAGATATCTTTAAATTCTTATCAAATAAATTAATAATTCCAGAATTCCTTACTGATTTTAAATGTGTATCATCAGAAAAATCTGCAATTGAATTCTTAGCAATATTAATATCTGATTCTATTTTTTTACTATTACCACTATTTATTATTACAGTTCCTTTACTTACACCATTACCTATATTTATTTTAGTTACATGTTTTGATCTATCAAGACCTTTTAAGGTTACAGTTCCATTATCTCCACCTAAGTTTAAAGTACTAATACTTGAATCTATTTCTTTATCTTCACTTCCTATAGTAATATCTTTACTACTTCCTAAATAAAGATTTGAATATTCCATATACTTTTTATCAATACTTGTAATACTTTTCCCTAAACTTAAAATTCCTTGTGAATCCTTATCTATTTTATAAAGTAAATTATCTAATTTATCTTCATTATTTTCTACTTCAAGTACAGCTTTAGAATCTATTTTTGTTTTAATATTACCTAATGTCTCTTCTTTATTAACCTTTAATTTACCACCCTCAATATCAATTTTACCTTTTAATTCACTATTATTTTCATTTTTAAAATAAAGTAAACCCTCACCTTTTTTTATAGCTTTAATTTCTCCTTTAAGGTTTCCATCTATTACAGCCATATTATTATTTTCAATATTTGCTTTAAAATTAATTACAGCACTTGATTTAAAATTAATATCACCCTTAATTAATGTCTGATTAATATCTTTTTCTGTCTTCGCATTAGCATATGGTATAGCTCTATTTTTTACAGTGCCTAAAAGATTCATTTCTAAAATAGAACTATCATTAACATTAATTTTAGATTGCAATTTTACTGATCTATTTATTGATAATGTTGAAGAATTTTTAATATTAATAGACTCTGATTTAAACTTAGCCTCTTTATATTCATCTTCATATACAACATTATTATAGCCATGTACTACATTATCTCCATCAATTCTTACTTTACCATTTTCTATATCAAACTTACCTTTAATATCTGTGTATTCACTTCTTATTGACCATTCACTATTACTATCTTTACCTTCATACACTAAGTTTAAATTATTCTTAAAACTACCCAAAAATACTCTTTTACCACTACTGGGTTTAAATATAAAGGTCGATTGTTTATCCTTATTGTCATTTCCTATCTTTGCATCTTTATCCATATGATAAATATCTTTAAATTCTAAATTTTGTCCATTTAAATTTAAAGTCCCACCCCTATGTCCAAATACTACATTATCATCATTAAGTTGGTCTGATCTATTTATTGTAAGCTTTGCTCCTTGTGCCAATCTAATTACTGAAGCTGCAACACCAGATGTGTTTTCAAGTACTGTTTCTCCCAATATTTCAGCTGCAGATAATATGATAACTGCAACACCAGATGTGTTTTCAAGTACTGTTTCTCCTCCGCCTAAATTTAGTTCTCCATAATTTCTACCATCAGTTTTAATAATTAGTTTACCTTCTCCTATTTTTCTAATTATATTTTTTTCTCCAAAATGTAATTTATATGTTAAAGTTGCACCTTTATGCACAACAAAACCGGCAGTTGATAAACTACCACTACCTTTTAATGTTGTATCTTGCTTAAATTCAAGTCTTGCTGATCCTGTATCTGTATTACCACTTACATCAATATTCAATCCTTTCTTATTAAATACTTGATTTTTAACACTAATAATTTTAGTATCTATATTATCTTCATACTTATTTACTCTACTACCTATATAGTTTTTCTTTCCTTTACTTCCCTGTTCAACAAAACTTCTTTCTTTATCTCCAACTTTTAATTTACCAGAAACAAATTCAACATTTGATTCATTTGTAATTTCCTCATCTGTTAATGATTTTATCCATTTTTCATAAAATTTTGGATTACTTAAAAGATGTGAACTTTTTCCATATCCTTTACCATTTCCACCACTATTACTTGAAGCAATTAACCACTTCTTTTTTTCCTTGTCCCACCAAAAAAGTGGTGAACCACTATCACCAGGTTTAGTCCCTGAATCAAGAGCAGTTTTAGCATATCTTTCTATACTAATGTATATTATCTGATCAATTCCATCTTTACTTTCTTTCCATTTAGCACTAATCTTATTAAGTCCTCCAGCAAATTGCCAAAGTGGTGCTACATACTCTTCCAAATTATTACCAATCGCTACACGGTTATATCCTGCACCAACCCTTGCAACTATATCTTCAGCCTTAATTTTCTCCCAATCATCTTGTGTTATACCCTCTGTAACATAGGCATCAAAAGCTATTTTATCAGTTCTAATCAATGAATAATCTTTACCTATATCTAATCTATAGTTTGTTTGAATTTTCTCAGAAAACTTTCTGTATTTTTCATCAGAACTTGAAGCTTTATATCCATCATAAAGTTCTACATCATTTCTTAAATGTCTTTTAGAAAAAGTAAAGTTATCTGGTGTTTTAATATGTGTAACTCCTGATAATATCTGTGAATCACCCCATAAAGCAAAATTACCTTTATCAACTACTCCATCAAAATTAGGTATAGGTTGTTCTATTTTTCCTGACATTGATCCATTCTTTTTATACACAATAACATTTTGTTGTCCTATAGAATACTTACCATTATTCATTGCAAAATCTTCATAATTTTCCCAATCTATATCGTGTCTACCTAAATTTGAAAAGATAATTCTATTAGTAAATAAAAGTATTAATAATAGCTTAAACTTATATTCCATAATTATCCTACCAATTATATCCCATACCTGTTTTAAATATATATCTACCATATGATTTTTGATATACGTTTGCTTCAAAATCTAAATTAATATATAAGTTTTGTGTTGGTTTAAATTCAAATCCCATATTTATATTAACTCTCCAATCATCTTTAAAACTATTTTCTATACTTCTTCCTTTATTAGATATCTTATAACTAGAAAAGTTATACTCTACATTACCTTTTGTATAGAAATCTACATATTTATGTTCTAATCTAAGTCCTGTCTCATAATATAAATTAATTGGGACTTTATGTAATATTTCATAATCTCCTGTTGTATTGTCTTTAGAAATTTTTTTACTTAAGATAGGATTTGCTCTATATCCAAATCTATTTAAATATTTAATATCAACATCATCACTTATCTTAAACTTAGGATTTATTCCTACATTTAAAGAATTATTTAAATAAGATAATGTATCATTCTTATCATTATTATTAACTATTGAGAAATTTAACCCAAGTCCTAAATTAATATCAAAAATTCCATATTTTAATCCTAATCTAGGTATAAATCCAACGGATACAAAGTTCTTATTAACTGCATTTTTAGATTTAACCTCAGTATTTAATTTACTTCCTAATACTTTAAAATTAAATCCACCTGAAATTATAACCTTATCAAAGTTATCAGTTTTTTCAAAATTAAGTTCTGCTCCATTAGTAGAAATACTATTCTTATACTCTGTATTTTCTATTTTAGAATAATTTTTATCTATTTTATTATAGTTAATATAGTTAGCTTCAATAGTTCTTCTATATTTTAGTTCATAATTAATATTATTAATTAAATCTAATTCATTAAATATGTATAAATCATTTATTACTTCTTCTTTAACTGTAGAAGTTAAAGATTGAGTTCCATCTTCACTTCCTTCTAATTCAATTCTATAAACACTATCATATTGTTCAAGATTTAAAACTTTAAATTTACGTTCTTTAATCTTAGCTATATCTAATTTTTCTTTATTCTCAAATAATTTATCTATTACTTTCTTTTCAAGTTTAAGCGATGCTTCAACATCCTTATCTGTCTTTTCTATTTCAAGAATCTTACTTTTATATTCAGTTAAATGAATATTAATCTTACCATTTTTTGATTTATACTCTTCTATCTTTAAACTTCTATCTTTTAATAAGATCTCACCAGAGTTTTCTATCTTTTTTAGCTCTGCATCATTTGAAAATTTTAAAATCGATTTTGATCTAACATTAACTTCAGCATTTATTTCATGATCTGAATTATTTATATCAACAATTCCAGCATTTTTTCCATTACCTATATTTAAACTAGATATTTTTTGCTTTTTATTAAGACCATTTAAGGTTACAGTATTATTATTAGCATCTAAATTCAAGGTTTGAATATCTTCAGATATGTCATTTATATTAATATCTTTAGTAGCACTTAGATATAGTTTTGAAAATTCTTTATATCTACTATCAAGTTTTGAAATATCTCCATTTAAATTTAAAGTACCCTCTGATTTACTATCTATTTTATCAAGTAAAGAACCTAAATTATAATTATTATCATCTACTTCAAGTATAGAACCATTTTTCAATAATGCCTTAGCATTACCTAAAGTATTTGAGCTTTTAATCTTTAATTTACCCTCTGTAACTTCAATGCTACCCTTTAAATCTTTATTATTGTCATTCCTTAAGTAAAGTAATCCTTTGCCTTCTTTTATTCCCTTAACTTCTCCTTTAAGTTCTGCTTCTATAACAGCCTCATGATTATTTTCTATCTTTGCCTTAAAATTAGTATTCACACTATTTTTATCTTCTGAACCGTTCTTAAACTCAACAGTTCCCTTAATCAAAGTTCTATTAATTTCTTCTTCTTTTTTAGCAGCCTCATAAGGAATTTGTCTATCTGTAACAACTTTTCCTAATAGATTTAGTTCCAAGATCGCACCTTTTTCAACATTAATTTTTGATTCAACTTCTGCTGCTCTACTTACTGATAATGTCGATGAACTCTTAATATTGATGTTTTTTGATTTAAATTTAGTTTCCCTATATTCATCTTCATGAATTATATTACCCTCTTTTTTTGTGTCATCAGATCCATGTATAACATTATCTCCCTCAATTTTTACTGTTCCTTTTTCAATATTAAAATCACCCTCAATATCTGTGCCCTGACTTCTTATTGACCATTCACTATTACTATCTTTACCTTCATAAATTAAATCTAAATTTCCTTTAAAACTTCCTAAAAATACTCTCTTACCACTACCAGGTTTAAATTTAAATGTTGATTTATTTTTTGTGTCTTTTTTGCTTTTATTATTTTTTTCTTCTTCATGATTCTCATTTTTATCATTTACTATATTTGCATCTTTATCCATATGATAAATATCTTTAAATTCTAAATTTTGTCCATTTAAATTTAAAGTCCCACCCCTATGTCCAAATACTACATTATTATCATTAAGTTGGTCTGCTCTATTTATTGTAAGCTTTGCTCCTTGTGCCAATCTAATTACTGAAGCTGCAACACCAGATATGTTTTCAAGTACTGTTTCCCCTCCGCCTAAATTTAGTTCTCCATAATTTCTACCATCAGTTTTAATAATTAGTTTACCTTCTCCTATTTTTCTAATTATATTTTTTTCTCCAAAATGTAATTTATATGTTAAAGTTGCATCTTTATGTACAACAAAACCGGCAGTAATTAATTCTCCATCTCCACTTAAGGTAGTGTCTTGTTTAAATTCTAATCTTGCATAATGTGTATTTATTTTATTATTTACTTTAACTTCCAAATCCTTTTTGTTAAATATTTGATTTTTTGTCTTATTTGTTCCTTTAACAACATCATCAACAGTTTCATTTTCTCTAAATTCTCTTTCCTCATTATCAACTTTTAATTTACCAGAAACAAATTCAACATTTGTTTCTGTTGTTATTTCTTTATCTGTAAGATTTTTCTTTAAATTATCATATACATGAGGAAGACTTAAAAGATATAGACGCTTACCATATCCACTTATAGTACCTCCACTATGACTTGCTGCCATAAACCATTTTTTCTTTTCTTCATCCCACCAGAAAAGCGGAGAACCACTGTCCCCTTTTTTAGTTCCTGTATCAAGAGGAGTCTTAGGATCTTGTGATAAAACTAATTGTATATTTCTCCAACCATAAGTTTTTTTACCTTCAACTTTATTTAAACCACCAGCAAAATGATGAAATTTTTCCTCAAAATTATAATCTACTCCATAATCAGTAGCTACTGCATTTAACCCTCTACCAACTCTTGCAACTAAATCTCCATATTTAATTTTATTCCATTGATCCTCTGTTACTCCATCTATCACATGAGCATCAAAAGCTATTCTATCAGTTCTTAATAAAGTATAATCTTTCTCAATTTTTTGTCTATAATTTGATTTAATATATTCAGAAAATTTTTCATATTTTTTATCTAATGACAATTCTTTATATCCTTCAAAAAGATCTACATCATTTCTAAAATGTCTTTTTGAAAAAGTAAATTTTTCTGGTGGAGTAACATGATACACTCCTGATAAAATTTGAGAATCTCCCCACAACGCAAAATTTCCTGTATCGACTACACTATCAAAATTAGGAATAGGTTTATCTATTTTTCCAGAAAGAGAACCATCTTTTTTATAGACTATTACATTCATTCTACCAATAGCGTATTTACCTCTATTCATTGAGAAATCTTCATAATCTTCCCAATCAATATCATGTCTAGCTAAATTTGAAAATATAATTTTATTGGTTAATAAAAGCATTAATAATAACTTGTATTTATAACTCATAATTTACCTTTCAACAACAATAAAACTGGATTTTACCCAGTTTTATTCTATACATATCTTTTTAAGCTTTAAATCATTTTCAAGTTGATTATAATCTACATCTGATGGTGCTCCTGTTAATAAATCTTGACCTTTATTAGTCTTAGGAAAAGGTATTACTTCCTTTATAGAATTTTCTTTTAACATTGCCATTAACCATCTATCAAGTCCAAAAGCAAGTCCACCATGTGGTGGTACTCCATAACTTAATGTTTCTAAGAAAAATCCAAACTTATCTAATTGTTCTTCTTTAGAAAGTCCTAATTCATCAAATACCTTAGATTGTAAACTAGAATCATGTATTCTAATAGATCCTCCCCCAATTTCATATCCATTTAATACTAAATCATATGATTCTGATAATATTTTATCATATTCTTTAGTATCTAAATATTTAATATGATCTTTTTTAATTGAAGTAAAAGGATGATGTGCTGCTTGATATCTTCCTTCCTCTTCTGAATATTCAAACATAGGGAAATCTAATACCCAAACAAATTTAAATTTATCTTTATCTATTAATCCTAACTCTTCTCCAAGTTTTAGTCTTAAAGCCCCAAGTCCGTCTAATACTACCTTATTTTTATCTGCAAGTATAAAAGCTATTTCATTATTCTTTAAATCCAATTTTTTAATTAACGCATTAAGTGTTTCTTCATCAAAGAATTTAGTTATAGGTGAATTTATACTACCATCTTCAAGTTTTTTTATATATGCAAGACCCTTTGCCTTATAATATACTTTAACAAAATCTTCTAAATCTTTAATTTTTTTTCTTGAAAAATCTCTATCTTCACTTACTATAGCTCTTACACTACCACCATTTGATATAGCGGTGTCAAATACTGAAAATCCCTTATTATTTACAATGTCTGATATATCTTGTATCTTCATATCAAATCTTAAATCTGGTTTATCTGAACCATAATTATTCATTGCATAATCATAGCTAATTCTTTCAAATGGCTTATCTTCAACTTCACCAGTAACATCTGTAAACACTTTTTTAGCTAATCTTTCAACTAAATTTAATATATCTTCTTGATGTATAAATGACATTTCTAAATCAAGTTGTGTAAATTCAGGCTGTCTATCTGACCTTAAATCTTCATCTCTAAAACATTTAGCAATCTGGTAATACTTATCTATTCCAGCAACCATTAATGTTTGTTTGAATAATTGTGGAGATTGAGGAAGTGCATAAAAATCTCCTTTTTGTATTCTACTTGGAACTATGAAATCTCTTGCCCCCTCTGGTGTTGCCTTACCAAGTATTGGAGTATCTACATCTAAAAATCCTTCATTATTCATAAACTCTCTAATAGAAAATAGCATCTTATTTCTTTTTTTAATGTTTTCTAAAACTTTTCTTCTTCTAATATCTAAATATCTATATGTTAATCTTAAATTCTCATTTACATTATTTTCATTTATTTCAAAAGGTAATTGTTTAGATGAAGATAATATTATTATCTCATCTGCCAATACTTCTATTTCTCCTGTTTCAATATTCATATTTTTTGAGCTTCTTTCAAGTACTTTACCTTTAACCTGTATTACAAACTCATTTTTTAGTTTTTTCACTAATTCTTGTAAATTGGTAGGAGATTTATCATTAATTAATATTTGTGTAATCCCATATCTATCTCTTAAGTCTATAAAAGTAAAATGTCCTAAATCTCTTATTTTATCAACCCAACCAGATAAAATTACATTTTCATTAATATTTTCTATTCTTAACTCATTTAACTTATGACTTCTATACATGCTTTATCCTTTCTACTATTTCATCTATAGTTATTTCTTCCTGATTTCCTGTTCTGAAATCCTTGAAAGTTATTTTCCCAGAATTTAATTCATTTTCTCCTAATATTAATACATGATTTGCACCAACTTTATTAGCCTTTTTCATTTGTGCTGAAAAACTTTTAACACTATATTCAAATTCTATATTAATATCATTTTCTCTAAACTTTTTAATAACATCAAATAAATATTTTTTAGTTTCTTCAAAATATGCTATAAATACTTTATCATTTTCTTTTAATAACAATGATTCATCCATTATCATCGATAATCTTTCAATACCTGCTGCAAAACCTACTGCTGGAACTTTAACTTCAGCTAAAATTTCTGTTAATTTATCATATCTTCCACCACCAAGAACAGTAGATTGTGAACCAAGTTTATTTGATTTAATTTCAAATACTGTATCAGAATAATAATCAAGACCTCTAACAAGTGCTGGATTTACAATGTATTTAATATTAAATTTATCTAGATTATCTTTTAATTCCTCAAAAAACGCTTTACTTTCTTCATCAAAGAAATCATGTAATTTAGGAGCATTTATTAAAACCTTCTGATCTCCTTCATCTTTTGAATCAAATACTCTTAATGGATTCTTTTCTGCCCTTATTTTTGAATCATCACTTAATTTATCTATATTATTCAACAGATATTTTTTTAGCTCTTTTATATATACAATTCTTGAATCTACAGAACCAAGTGAATTTAACTCAACCACTAAATCATTAATACCCAAATTATTTAAAAATTCACATGCCATAATTATTAATTCAGCATCTAAAAAGGGACTTCTTATACCAAATGATTCAACACCAAATTGATGAAATTCTCTATACCTACCCTTTTGTGGTGCCTCATATCTATACATAGGACCATAATAATACCATTTTACATTAGGATTACTTTTATGAAATCCAGCATTTAAATACGCTCTTACTACTCCTGCTGTACCCTCAGGACGCATAGTTACACTTCTATCTCCCTTATCCATAAAAGTATACATTTCTTTTGAAACAACATCCGTTTCATCTCCAACAGCTCTTTTAAAAAGTTCTGTTTCTTCAAGTATTGGAGTAATAATATTCATATATCCATATTTATCAAAAATTTTTTTAGCTGTATTTACAATAAAATTGTACTTTTGGGCATCTTGTGAAAATATATCTTTCATTCCCCTTAAAGTTTCAAATTTCATAAAATCTCCTTTATTTCACTATATATTAACTCGTGTATATCTTCAATAGTCAACATCTTATTATCAACTACACAATTTATTATTCTCCAACCTTTTTCTTTTGCTATATTTAAAGCATTATAGTATGATTTTTTTAAATATTCTCTATCACTTTCATGTATATCTTTTTTACTATCTCCAGTAAATTTATTATTCCTATTTTCCATAAGATTAAATGTATATTCTATAGGAACATTTAAAAATATAGTTATATTAGGTTTTGGTATGCAAAATTTATTAAATTCTAAATCTTCTAACCATTTCAAATATTCTTCCTTTTCTTTAATATCATCTATTTTTGAACCATGATGTATCATATTAGATCCTGTATACCTATCACTAATTATTATACTCCCTGATAAATAGTCTTTCTCCCAATCCATCTTATATGATGCATATCTATCTATGCCAAAAAATGTTGAGGCAGTGTATGCATTAACATCTGTAGGTTTAGAACCAAATTCTCCTGATAAATACATTTTTACTAAGGCAGAAGCATTAGATTCATAGTTAGGAAATGATATTTTTTTTACCTTAATTCCATTATCAACTAATCTATTATATAGTTTCTGTGTTTGTGTTTGCTTACCACTTCCATCAGTTCCTTCAATTATTATTAATTTTCCCATATCTATCTCCTAGTATTTTTCTAACATAACCTTGAGACTATGCCAAGCAAGTGTTGAACATTTTATCCTAGCAGGCATATCCTTAGTTATTTCTAAAAGTTTAGCCTCTCCTAATATGTCCTTTTCAGTATCACTTACATTCTCACCTTTCATAACCTTAAAGAATACATCTAGTATTTCCTTAGCCTTACTAACATATTCATATTTAATCAATTCAACGAGCATAGCAGCAGAGGCTGTAGAAATGGCACAACCACTACCTAAAAAAGAAGCATTTACTATCCTTTCTTTTTCAACTTTTAAAACTATAGAAAAATCATCACCACAAGATGGATTATGACCTCTTTCAACATCAGTTGCATTCTCTATTTCACCTTTTAAGTCATCTCTTTTATTATATTCCATTATTGTTAATTGATACAATTTTTCTAAGCTCATACCTGCTCCTCAAATCTTTTATTTTATTTTAACACATTTATGTTATTTTTTCTACAAAAGAGTTGATTTTTTCTAAATTATATACAATTATTTTTAAATAATAAAAAAACTCAGATTACTCTGAGTTCTATATATTAATTTTACTTTAGTTTAAATTGTATAAATACAGGATCATGGTCACTAAATGCTCCTTGTGATCTAGTAAATTCTGGATTTACTCTTATTACATCAACATTTACTTCCCCTTTATATTTTTTGTTTATAAATATGTTATCAAGTACTTGAGACATACCCTCATAAACGTATGAATATCTCTTATTTGGTGCAAGTTCTCCCATAACATCTATAAGTTCATTTCCTCTAATATTAGCAGATGTTACTGAGAAATCATA
The DNA here is from genome assembly GCF_001902585.1 of Streptobacillus notomytis. Taxonomy (NCBI): domain Bacteria; kingdom Fusobacteriati; phylum Fusobacteriota; class Fusobacteriia; order Fusobacteriales; family Leptotrichiaceae; genus Streptobacillus; species Streptobacillus notomytis. The sequence goes on from NZ_LKKV01000123.1 coordinate 45,957, forward strand.
ATCATTAATATCTCCCATTACAACTACAGTAGCTTCTTTATCCTTAGATAATATTTCTTTTACAAACGCATTTATATACTTAGCTTGTTTATGTCTATTACCCTCTGATCTTCTTATAGGTGGTTGTTGTGGTCCATATATAGGGTCATCTCCTCTTTTTGAACTTAAATGAACACCTATAACATATATATGTTTTCCATCCATTTCAAATAGAGCAACTAAAGGTTTTCTTGTTGCAATAAAGGCATCACTATCAAGTCCTATTCTTCCTGGATTGTATGTTAATTTTGCTTTTCCATTTTCTAATAATACTTTAGTGTTTTCATAAGAATTTCCTTGATTTCTTTCAACTAATTTAAGTTTATCTTTTCTGTATAATATAGCGTTACGTATATTCATAGAAGGCATCCCCCCGTCTTTTCCATATTCTGGATCAACCGCTAAATATCCATAATCTACATCAGTTTCATATTTTATAGCTTCTATCATTGCCTGTCCATTTTTTTCTGAACTTACTACATTACTCGTAGTTGGACCATCATCATCTCCAACCTCTATAAGCGTAATTATATCTGGAGTCTTTAATTTATCCTTAACTTGTTTTGCAAATAATGGTGTTCTTTCAGGATTTACAACATGAGCATAGTTTTCAACGTTATATGATGAAATATTAATCATATCATCTCTATATTCAAATTCTAAAACTTCTGGTTTTGCACCTATATCATCAATAGGAGGTAATTCCTCTATAGGCAATATTTTAATAGAATTGTAGTTATCATTAGTTAATATTCCAACTATATCTCCCTTAAATTTATCACCAGGATTTGGCGTAAATTCTCTTATGAAATGTTTATTCTTCCAATAAGCACTTCTAGTTGCACTAACATTTAAAACATGATTTTTTTCATTACCATATTTATCATACAATACTCCACCATTTTCTGTAAGTACTGCCTTATCTCTTGAAAGTTTAGGTATTACATAAATATCTCCATATTCTTCCTTATGCCCTGTTATATATGGATCTTTAATTCTTACAACCATACCTTCTAAAGATTCATAAAAATCCATAGCAGAAGCAGTTCTATCAATGTTTAAAACATCATCATCTGCAACATTAGTTGGTATTTCATTACCATATATTTCAGTTATCATGGGTTTTAAATTAACATCTAAAACTTCTAAATCATTTGCATATATTATAGTAACTGTTAATTTAGTTTTGTCAAATCTAGCAAATTGCTTTTCTCCAACCTTCCCTGAAACAGAAACTAAATCTCCCACAGAAATTTTATCCACCCCTTTATATTCCACATAAATTCCCTCAGAAGTATTAGGATCTTGATCTGGTTTTTCACTTTGTATGTACATACCCTTATTGTATCTATCATTTACTTTATATGTTACTATACCCTCTACATTACTTACCCTTCTATTTAAAAGTGGCGACTGTAATCCTCTACCTTGTATTTCAGAAATACTTTCTGCATATACAAAACTCATTATTGCAACAAATGATAATAATATTTTTTTCATTTTATCTCTCCTACCAATTATATGAAATATTTAATCCAAATCCACCTATGTATTTATGTTCAGCTGCAGAATTTCCATTTGAATAAACATAAGTAAATGATGTTTCTGGTTTAATACTTAACCTATTTTCAACCAATTTAATTTCTGAACCTAAACTAACCTTAGCCTTAATTTCTCTATCTTTTTGTGGTTCATCTTCTATTTCAAACTTCTTAGCATCATTATATTCATACTTAACAGTTCCATTATTGCCACTACTGCTCTTTTTACCATTAGTACTTTCATCTTCTTTAATTCTATATTTATAGAACTTAAATTGATTAAATCCTAAATTATCTACATAGTCTGTAAAGTGTTTCATATGATCAAATGATATCTTATTTTCCCTATAATCTAAATCAATACCTGTAAGTAATGTAATATTTTCTTTAACATCATATCTAAACTCATTTTTATTTATCAACCCATATTTATTAGATTTATTATCATAAAATTCATCTCTTGAATATGCAAACTGTATATCTGTTCCAAAGTACACCCTACCCCTTTTATATGACATTTTAAATCCAGGATTTACGAATAGTAGTAAGTTGTTTGTTTCAGTAATTGTTACGCCACTACCAGCTTTTGGTTTAGATGTTTTGGGTTTTGCTGCTTTGGCTGCAACTTTAGTAGCAGGCACAACTTCTGATGAAACCTTTTTCTTACCACTAGTATTTTTTTCTTCTTTAGCAACCATTTCATACTCTGAAGCAAAGTTTAAATTAGCCTCTACTTTAAATCCTCTATTTAAATATGTAAGCTTATTTTCACTTAAAGAAAATATTGAATTAGTTATATCATTTTTAGAAAATCCAAACATTCTATAACTTACATCACTCTTACTATCATAAATTAGACGTCCATTTCTTCCACTAGACTTATATCCTAATCTTAAAGTTGCATCACTATTGTCAAAAAAAGAAGAGACAAACGTTCTGTAACTACCATCTGCTGTTAATTTTAGGTTATCAGAAACATTGTACTCTAATATACTTTTTAAATCATAAGTATAATTTACAAATTTAGTTTTTCCTATAGAAATACTATTGGAAGTAGAAAATTCTCCAAACACTCTATACTTATCTGTGTTATAGTCTGCATTACCTGTAACTCTAACTGTATGCTTATTTTCTGTTACTAATTCATCACTATTAGAAGAATCTTTAGATGAGCTTTTTTTAGTACTTTTAGATGTCGTTCTACCTTTATCTATATACACCGAATGTTTTAATTCATAATCTAATTTCCCAACTGTTGTAAGGTTTTTAATTCCTGTGTATTTAAAGTAGTTTTTTTGTTCAAATTCTAAAAATCTTTCTCCTTTTTCTGTTGCTTTAATCCCAGATTTTAAATCAAGCTTAGCTTGGTTGTAGAAAAAAGTATCTTGTAAAATCCTCGAACTAGAAAATTTAAAATCTAAATTAATTGCTCCACCATTTTTAGCTATATTTATTTTATCATCAGTTTTACTATTTTTATGTAATATCTTTGATTTATCTTTTTCTTCACCATCTACATCATATATAAGTTTAGTGTTGAAAAATCCTAGGTTATATATAGTATTAGTTTCAAGGTAAGCATAAAGTCTATTTGTTTCTTTTTTAAAATTATTACTTATATAGCTTCCAGAAAGATATATATCAGTTCTTTTAATACGAGTATTCCCATAAATACCTAATATAATGTTTTTATCAGTTTCACTTTCATACCCTATTCTATTTAAAGCATCAGTTTTTTGAAAAAAATTAAAATCATCTCTATACTTATTCTTAATAGATAAGTGTTTTGTTAGTTCATCCTTAAAGCTCTCATCTTTTTTATAATCTAACATAACAAGATTTTTATATGCTCCATAAAACCCTATATCTGTCTTATCTCCTAATTTTTTCTGATAACTAAATCCTATAAAACGCTTAATCTTTGAGTTATTTTCTAAAATTTTTTCTCTGCTTGCCTCAAGATGAGTGAAACCATATAAATTTTTATTTGAATCTAAATAAATTCCTAGTTTTGCCTTTTCATCTATACTAGTATCTATCCCTTTTCCAAACTTAACAGACCCACCTGTTTCAAAATTTCCTGTTGTACCCGAAAAGGACGCAATCGAAGTAATTGCTAACAAACCAAAAGCCATTTTATTCATAATCTATCTCCTTCCAAACCATATAATTAATTTATACCCTAAAAAAATATAAATTGTCAATACATTCATTGTATTTTTACAAATTTAGTTTGTTGTAAATGTAGTTTTCTTGATTTTGGCAAATTAAAAAGCTCAACAAATTGTTAAGCTTCATATTACTCTCCATATCCTGTATTTTTTTTATTAAATATTATCTCTATAGGAGAACCTTCAAATCCAAAATATTCCCTTAAATTATTTTCTATATACCTTTTGTATGAAAAATGTATTAAATCTGGATTATTAGAGAAAAACACAAATCTTGGTGGTGCTACACCAATTTGAGTCCCATAATTTATTTTAACAGCTCTACCCTTTCTAGTAGGAACAGGATTTTTAGCTATCATTTCTTCTAATATCTGATTTAAAAGACCAGTAGATATCTTCTTATTATATTCTTCATTAATCATTTTAACTTGATCTATAATATTTATAGTTCTTTTTCCAGTAAGAGCTGAAATTGTCACTACAGGTGCATAATCTAAAAAAGGCATATCTGCTCTAACAAGATCAACAAATTCCTTAACTGTCTTATTATTCTTCTCTATTAAATCCCATTTATTAATTGCAATAATTAATGGTTTTTTCTCCTCAAATATTAATCCTGCAATTCTTTTATCTTGTTCTGTTAATAATTCTGTTGCATCCAACATAAGGACACAAACATTAGCCCTTTGTATAGCTTTAACAGCTCTTAAAACTGAATAATATTCTATATCATCTTCAACCTTAGACTTTCTTCTTATACCAGCTGTATCTATTATAGTATATCTTTCTCCGTTATAGTTAAAGCTTGAATCTATAGAATCTCTCGTAGTTCCAGCAATATCACTAACTATAGATCTTTCCTTATTAAGTATTTTATTAACAAAAGATGATTTACCTGCATTAGGTCTTCCAAGAACTGCTATAGCTAATCCTGTTTCTTCCTCTTTATTAACCACAGGAAATTTTTCTACAGCTAAATCTAATAAATCCCCTAAATTAACTTTATGTTCAGCTGATATTGGTACTACATCTTCAAATCCTAATCCATAAAATTCATACATAGCATCCTTATCTTTAACATAATTATCTATCTTATTAACTGCAACTATTACTTTTTTGTCTTCTTTTCTAAGTATTTTGGCTATATCCTCATCTATTGATGTAATCCCAGCCTTACCATCAACTAGAAATATTATAGAGTCTGCTTCATCTATAGCAACTCTTGCCTGATCTTTAATCTTATTCATCATAAAATCATTACTACGTGGTTCAAGTCCTCCAGTATCAACTAATAGAAATTTCTTACCAGACCATTCAGTTTCTCTATATAGTCTATCTCTTGTAACACCAATTTCATCTTTAACTATAGATAATCTATCACCAATTAATTTATTAAAAAGTGTAGATTTACCAACATTAGGTCTTCCAACTATTGCTACTATCAAATTTACTCTCCTTTCACGTTTCTATTAAAATTATTCCTTGTATTTCCTTAATTTTATCTAATTCTTCTTCGGAAACATTTAATTTCATAATTATTCTTTCATTATACATCTTATCTAATATTTCAATTCCATTTTTCTCAAGTTTTGTTTCAACCTCTGTTGATTTTGAATAATCAAAGTCAATTAAAATATTTTTTTTAGATATATATTCTACTATACCTGCATCATTTATTGCAAGTTTTGCAGTTTTTGCATAATTTCTTATTAATCCCCCTGCTCCTAGTTTAATTCCACCAAAATATCTAGTTACCACTATAACCAAATTAGAAACACCTAATCTAAGTATTATCTCTGCCATTGGTTTACCAGCAGTATTAACAGGTTCTCCATTATCATTAAATTTAAAATATTCTTGATTATTTTCAACTACCCTATATACATAAACATTATGAGTTGCATAAAAATTTTTCTCACTTATTCTATGTATATATTCCTCCGCTTCTTTTACAGTTGTTACAGGTTTAATATATCCTATAAATTTTGATTTCTTTTCTATAAACTCTATAACAGTTTCTTTGGCTACTGTATTCATTGTACAAGCCTTAATAAATCAAACATTATTGCAGAAAATACTCTAGTATTTAATATTATATATATCATTAGTATTAGGAATATAAAGCTATATTTATTCATATTAAATAATATCATTCTCAAATCATCATCAGCATATGAATATACTATATCAAACATATCAAATCCTGGTAATGGTAAGATATTAAATAACAATATAGATGAAGCTACTATATATGTAGACCTAAGTAAAGTAATTAAATTAAAAAATAGATATTCAAAGTTACCTATAAATGAAAATATTATAATCCTATATTTAAATAATATACCTGTTACTAAAACTACTAAAAATGTTGAAAATATAGAAGCAAATCCAACTTTTAACATACCTTTTCTATAATCTTTAAATAATCTATACTTTATATCAAGATTTCTACCTTGACCAAATATTATAGGGGATCTAAATAATATTAAAGCACTTAGTATTAACATATCCATAACACCTATGTGATTTATAGGGTTAAATCCCATTTTACCCTCAAACATCATAGTAACATCACCTGATTTAAATGCCGCCCTAGCTTTAAAAGATTTTCTAATTGTATTTACTATTATAAATGCCACTAAATATTCTATTCTATAATCTATCTTAATGTATATACAAGCCATTAAATATATAGCTAAAATAATTAAAAATATTTTTAGATTTAATTTTTCTCTTTTCCCCATCATTATTTCATAGACTCCTTTATTAATAAATCTAAAGTTTCAGAATAAGAATAACCCATATATAAGGTTGATTTAGGAAGTAGAGAATTTTTAGTCATTCCAGGAAGAGTATTTACTTCTAAGAAATATGCCTTATTACCCACTAAAATATAGTCTATTCTAGCAAACCCTTTACATTTTACTGCCTTATATGCCCTAATAGTAAAATCATTTATTTCATTTTGTAAATTTTCTTCAAAAAAATATACATATTCTTTTGCTCCACCATTTTCATATTTTGATGTATAATCAAAGAAAGTATCTTTTAATGGTTCTATTAATATAGTAGGGAAAACTTTTCCAGCTATAATAGGAACTGAAATTTCTATCCCTACTTTCATTTCTTCTATTAATACTTCTTCTTCTCCTAGTTCAAATATTTTACCTATACCATATTCTAACTCTTCATCATTAGTTGCAAAATATATTCCTATACTAGAACCTCCACGATTAGGTTTAAGTATTACCTTTTCTCCTAAATTTAATTCAGAAAATTTAACTACTTCTCCCTTTTTAATACATTTTCCATTTATTACTCTTACACCAGAATTTTTAACTAATATCTTTGTTATATCCTTATCCATACATATAGCACTTGAAAGTATTCCACTACCAGAATATTTTATTCCAGCTGTTTCAAGTATAGCCTGAACATCTCCACTTTCACCAAATTCTCCATGTAAAGCTATATATGCAAAATCAAGATTTAAATCTACAATTTTAAATATATCTTCTTTTTTTAATATTTCTATTTCTACTACTTCATATTTTTCTTTATCTAAATTAGCAATTATTTCTTTACCTGTATTTCTAGATACATCTATTTCAGTAGAAATACCCCCATAAATTACACCTATCCTCATTATTTTATCACCTTTTTCATAGCATCAACCACTGGTTTAAACACTTTTTCATTTTCTTCATTTAATTTCATTAATATTTCATGCATTTCCAATATATATTTACTTTTTTCATTCATATCTGAAAAATCACTTCCAGATATATTCATATCTATATTTAAATCTTCTTTAGTTATTAAATCAACAAATTTAATAATACCTGTTTGTTTCAAAAATGTGTATGATTCTTCACTAGGATTTAGTATAACTAAATTTTTCCCTTTACTCATTTTAACATCTATAGAGTATTTAGCCACTAAACCTAAAAAGGTAGAATCCATGTATGTAGTCTCAGACATATCAAAAGAAATACCTTGGGCTTCATTTATTTTATCATCTACAAAGTCTGAGAATATCTTTGAATTTTTCATAGTTGCCCTACCACAAATCTTAAATATATACTCATCATTTAATTTTGCATATAGAAAATTATCCATAGTATCTACCCCTTTTAAATTTCTTCAAATCTATATTTTTTACCACAAAAACTACATTCTATTTCTATAAATCCATCCTCTTTTAATAATTCTTCCTTGCTTTCATCAGAAATTGAAATATCTAAAGCTCTTTTCATGTATTCCCTGCTACAATCACATTCATATTTAATATCACTTACATTTAATATTTCAATATCCTCTATCATAGGTAACTTATCATATGGCAAACCTTTATATATTCTCTCATTAGCAAAAATTTCTTCATCATTTTCAAATATTAAATGAGCTATTCTTTCTAAACTAAAATTATTTTTCAGCATATCTGTAATATTTAATAATCTTTCAAGCTTACCAGCAAGCCATGACATTACATTCTCATCACCACCAGGAAGTAATTGTATCATTAAACCTGAAGCTTTTTCTACATTTAAATTTTCATCATATTTAGTAGAACAGATTAATATAGTTTTTGTCTGTTCTGACATTTCATAATATTCATTAAGTGATAATTCTAATAAATTATCCTTAACTAAAAACACTGAAGAATACGGGGTTTTAAGTCCATAGTCAACCATTATTTGTAATTTAGCTCCACTAAGATCATAAAGCATTTTAACTTCTTCTTGATTGTTAGTATTTATTGCATTTAATAACTTAACATGTTTTTCTTTATCTATATCTACCTTAACTGCAACATTTGAATTTATAGTAGATTTAACTATGAAATTTTTTAATGCTCCTTCACTTCTTAGTGATAAAGACATCTTAGTATTATTTGATTTAATACTTTGAGCAAGTATTGCACCCATAGTTGTAAGTTTTGATATATCCTTTGAGTAAAGAACATCAAGAGAGGTTTTATTTATTACTTCTTTTACTAACTCAGTGCTATCTATTATTACAAATTTTGTACTTTTACTTATTCCTCTTAATAACATTTATTCTCCTTGTTGTGTATTTAAATTTATACCATTTAAAGTAGTAAAATACCTCCCTAATATATCATCTATATTTTCTTTTCTTAAAAGTATTTTTCTATTTCCTGTATCATTAACCATTAAAAATTGACTAATTATTATAAGCTTTGGTATATTTTTTGAAGTCATTAATTCTACAAACTCATCTTTAATTTTAACATCGCTCTCACCAAGAAAAGTCTTTTTAAAAATTTGTTTATATGCTAATTCAAATGTCTTTCTAACATCTATATTAGATATTTTAACATTTACAACTTCACTCCCATCTTCTCTTTTTGTCTTATTTTGTACTTCATATTTAAGATTTTCAAATAATGCATTAAAAAAGATTATTTGAGATTCATTTTTAAAGCTAAGATTTAAACTATCTATCAATTCAGGATTAGATACATATTTTTTAGTTCCTTCAATATTAAACTCCTTAAAATCCTTCATAAATTGTCCAACAACTTTCTCACTTTTTGAAGTACATGATACGATTAACAAAAATAACCATAAAAATACTAAAAACCTTTTCATTTCATCCTCACTTTTTAAATAACAAGAGGACTAGTACCACTAGTCCATTTATTTAGAATGTTTGTCCAAATCCAAAATTAAATTTACCTTTAGATTTTTGCCCAGTTCTTTCTAAGTTCCATGCATAATCAAGTCTTATAACTCCTATAGGTGTATTTACTCTTGCACCTATACCTATACTATTCATAAATTTAAGTTTATTACCATTCTTAGCAAGTTCTGCTATACCTGCATCATAAAATACTACTGCCTGTACATAATCATTAATATACGTTCTATTTTCAGCAGTAAATGTAACCGCATATTTATTACCTGTTATAGGGGCTTGTAATCCTCTAAGAGTTACACCATCTCCTACAGTGATTAATTGCCCATCTGGAGTGTTAGCATGTGAATAGCTTGCAAGTAATCTATATGCCATAGAGTTTTTATCCTTATATACCCTATGGAAAGCTCTTAAATCAAGTGATGTTGTAAAATATGGTCTAGGCTTTTTAGTCTCATATTCTTTTGAAGCTGTTGATGTTCCTCCTGATGAAGAACTAGAAGCTCCAGATCCTGAATTTGAAGTACCCCCACTTTTTTCTTTAAATTTAATAGTTCCATCATTTTGTCTTTCGGCGATTAAAGATTTATCCCTAACTATATATCCTCCCTCAAAGTATAGATCTGCATAAAATCCTTTTTTAGGAGTATTTCTATCATCTCTAGTATCATAAATTAAATCTGAACCTATTGCAAGTAATGTATAATCTTGATATACTTGAGAATTTACATCTGATCCTTTATTTTTAGCATAAACATTTAATAATCTAGGCGACACAGAAAGATAAAGATCTTTAGTTAATCCTTTACCTAATTGACCATTAATACCAAATGTATATGCCTTATCTGTAGGTTCTGCCAAATGTTTTTTAATAGTTTCGTCATCTTTTCCATTTTCATATCCACTTAAATCCTTAACTTTAACAGAAGTCTTTTTAAAGTATATTGTTCCTCCAGCGAGTAATCTATTTGTCCCTTTTATCCATGGATCCTTAAAATTAAATGAGAAGTTATAGTTTCCTTTAACACCTGCCTCACCTATTAATGAAAATGTTTGTTCTCCACCTAAGAAGTTAGTATCTTCTAACTTTAATGAACCTGATAAACTGTCTTCTGTTGAATAAGAAATATTTGCACTTATACCTGTAGTTGGTCTTTCAGTAACTACAATTTTTAAAACTAATTCTTCAGGATTATCTGAACTTTTAATTAATTCATGTGAAAGTGATGAGAATAATCCTGTTCTAAATAACTCTCTTAATGTAAGTTCTAGTTCTTTTTGATTTAATATTTCACCTTTTTTAACATAAGTATTTCTTTGAAAAATATGTGGTTGTGTCTTTAATCTATAGTCTTTTTCACTAATTCTTTCATTTTCTTTTACACTACCTTTTTTCTCATAAACAATATCTTTAATCTTACCTTCAAGTAATTCTATGGTAACATCTCCATCTTTTGTAACTGTTATATCTTTAAATCCTACCCATAAAAATCCATTTTCAGAATAAACTTTAATTATTGGAGATTCTTCTAAAGTAAGTAATCTTCCATTTAATATATCTCCTACTTTTAATCCTGAAATATCTTTTAATTGTTCTTCAGTCAATATACTTGAACCTTTAATACTAACAGATTTAATTGTTGGATTTTCTAATACATTTACTTCTATATCTATAACTTTTTCATCAGAAGTTCTAAAAACTCTTATTTCAGTTGAACCAAAATATCCTGATGATAATATCAAGTTTTCTAATAATTTTCCGTCATATGGAGTAAAATATTCTCCTTTTTTCAGACCTGTTTTATCTATTAAAGGTTGTATATCATGACTTGTACCTTTAACTATTATTTCTCCAATTTTAAATTCAGTTTTTCTTTTTAATTCTTCTATTTCCTTCATATTTTGAACTATTTTATCTGCATTAGGAACTTCATCTACCACTATTTTTAATTTTATATCTTCTCCATCTTTTGTAGGATAAATATTTACATTTTGTATAAATCCTGTCCTAACTAGAGCTAGATATATATCACTTAAATGTTTATTAGTATATTCTGTTCCTTCTTTAACTGGTAATAAATCTCTTACCATCTTTTCAGTTAAATTTTTCAAATTGCTAATTTCTATATTATTTATTTTTGGTGCCGCCATTAAAGCCGTTCCAAGAGATAAAAGTGAAATTAATATTTTATTCTTCATAGAATATCCTCCTATTTATTATCCGTCTATAATTATACCATAAATTATTATTTTTTTCTACTTATTAGTCTCCTTATCAACTACGTTTTCTTTCTTTCCTTCGTTTTTAAGATACTTCTTCTTTTTGAATAAACTTGAAAGATCATCAATAATTTCTATAAAGGTTCCATACCTATTATCATATTGTAACCCTGTATAAAATGTTGCAGTTCTAGCCTTATTATTTGTAACATCTATAGGATTTTTTATACCCGCTGTAGCTGATATTCCTTTTTTCAAGAAGTAATTTAACCATAAATTATATTTCAATTCATTTTTTATTCTATCAATCTTTAAATCAAATGGAACTGTAAGTTCTGCATTCCAATAAAGATTATTTAAATTAAAAAATTGATTGTTAATATAAAAAGTTGTTGTTGTATTATTTATGATATCCTTAAACTCTAAATTATTTTTAGAATCAAAGTTTGCTTTGATTTTAAAATCATTTATACCCAATGTTGAACTAACCTTATTAGTAAATGTTGAAAATAGTAAATTATTTAAAGCTGATGATAGAGCCTTACCTACAATATTTGTAGTTTTAATTTTATCTACGTCTAATAATCCACCTTCTTCATTAAGGGCTATAATACCTAAAATTTCATTAGTATCCTTACCTTGTTCAGAACTTAATTCTATAGTTCTATTATTAAGCGATCCTGTTATTTTTATACTTATTACATCCTCACCTACATGAGTACTTGCTTTAAATTCTATAATAGGATCAAGATTACCTATAAACTTAACTACAGCATCTTCTACCTTAAATATATGTCCATTTAAAACAAATTCACCTTTATTAACACTTAAATCTGAATAAATTGATAAATTAGATCTATCAAATAGAACCCTTGCATTACCAAAAGCATTTCCTTTAACATCTTTAACCAAACCTACTACTGAAGGTATGTTAATATTAATATCTTTCTCAGTTTCAAGGGATACATCTAAAATATGTTGGTTTATTATATTTTTAATAATTTGATTTTTAAGTTCAGTAAAGTAATCATTAACATTAGTTAATTTATTTTTAGACTTTCTGCTACTACTTAAAAATGGAGAAATATTAACTATATTCCCATTATTTAGTATAACATTACCAAATATCTTATTATTCTCTATATTTATATCACTCGTAATCCTTAAATTATTTCCTGCATATTTAAGATTTACATTATCTATTTTTGTGTCAACTTCTATAGATCCTGTTTTAATTTTTTTAGACGTTAAAAAATCATCAGATATTTCAGGAAGATCAAACTTTCCTAGTACACTGAAGTTTCCACCATTTGCATTACCACTTAAATCATTAATACTAATAGTCTTATTTTTTAAATCTATATTGGCATTAATTTTATTTAAATTAGCTATATCATCAAAAGTTTCAAGCGAAAAATTATTCATATCAATTTTACCCTGAACTAAATTCTTCTTTAATGATAAATTAAGATTAGCTATACCACTAGATTTTTTAATTTTATCACTAATTTCTAAGAATTTTAAGTTAAAATCATTAGCTAATAGATTGAAATTATAGTCATCTAACATATAACTTGCATAACCATCTAATAAAAATGGGTTATTTTCATATTCTAAGTAAGCCCCAGAAATATTCATAACTTTATCATTTCCCTGTATATCAAAATATACATCTGTTACTTTTAAGCTATTTAATAATAGCTCATCACTTTTAACATTTAATGAAACTAAAGTTTCCTCTTTATTATGTCTAAGTATTAAATCAAGTATTAATTTACCTTTATATGTCTCATGATTTAATAAACTTATTTTCCCTAAATCTATTTCTTTATTTTGAATGTTATAATCTACATCTAAATTAGCTAAATCAAAGCTATCTTTAAATTTAAATACCTCTTTATTTTCTTTATCTTTAATCTCAAAATTATTAATATTAAGAACTCCTGTTTTCATAATATTAAAAATACTAGTATCTTTATGATTAATATCTAAAAACACCTTAGGTATTCTGTATTCCTTATAGCTTAAATTATATATATCTAAATTACCTGTAATATCTGTCTTATCAAGATTACCCTTAATATTTAAATTAGAGTCTACATTAAGTTTCAAATCATGAATATCAACTAATTCTTCTATATTATTTTCTTTAAGTTTAATATTTATATCATAATTCTTATTCTTAATATCGAAATATCCACTTATATTATTATCTCTAATTTTCATCCTATCTAAATTAATCTTATTATTAACTATATTACCATTCATAACAAAATCAGATATTTTCTTTTTATTTAACATTACAGGAGATTTATCAATAGATATATTACCATTTAAATTATCTAAATTTCCATAAACATTAAATTTCATATTATTAACCAATAAATCTATATCTGGTCCAAAAGTAGAATAAATATTATATGCATTTAAATTAGATTCTAAATTAACATTTCTAGTCTTTAAATTATATTTAGCCTTAAGTTTAAGATTATCATTCCCAAATTCTTCTACGAATATATCTTCTTTTCTAATCTTAACCTTAGATTTGATATCAACAAATCTTTGATATTTAATCCATAACTCATCAACAGATAAATCAAGATCTAAATCTATTTCTTTTAAATTATTTATCTTACCCTTTAATACAAGGTTTTCATATTCGGCTATATATCCACCATAGGGGCTTGTAATATATATATCTCCTTTAATATCATCTATATTACCACTAACCTTAGTTTCAAAATTAATCTTCATACTTTCTTTGACGTCTTTATCTATATATCCAAATAGTTTACCTATTTCAAAAATATCTATTTTTTCTCCCTTGATATCATATGAATGTATTAAATCTTTATTAGTCTTACCATTAAAAACTAATTTACCGTCTTTAACACTAACTATTGAACTTATATCTAAATTACCATTATTAACACTAATACCAGTTGTAATATTATCAAATATATTTCCATCACCTATAACTCCAAGATTCATAGCTCCTGATTCAACAATTCCATCTTTAAAGTTATATACCAAATCTTTTAATTCAGGTTTAATTCCTAATAATCTATCCCTAAATTTAATATTTACAGGATTATTTAAATCTAAGGATAATTTTACTTTATCATTACTATTATGAACTGAAATTTTTGCTGTGAAACTTTCTTTATTACCATCAAGTTCACTTAAATTATTAACACCTATTTTTTTTAGATATTTAACCATGTCAAAATTATTTGCTGTTAAAGTATAATCATATTTCATTTTTTTATAACTATTACCCTTAACCCTTATATTCCCATCATCAATTCTTGCAAAAGCGTCAACATTATATCTACTCTTATTAATATTTAATTTTGCATTAACATCATTAAAATATTTACCGTCATTAGATCTTGCTTGTATATCTAAGGCTCCGTAAATAAAATCATTTTTTTTAAGTGAATAAGTCAAATTATTAATCTTAGGTTTAATATTTACATCATTTTCCATGTATTTTACATTAACTGCTGCTCTATTATTAACATTTAATTTAACTTCTTTTTTTTCATTAAGATATTTCATATTACCAAATATCTTCTTTTCATTAAAGTTAACTAATATATCTTTGTTTTCTTTTACTTCTACACTTCCATTAATTCTACCTAGGTTAACAAATTTACTTTTATTATCTATGGCAAAGTTTCCACTACCAGAAATATTTTTAACATTCAAATTAAAGTTTGCATTTAATAATGCCTTAATATTTAAGTTTTCATTAACATTTTTATTAAAAGCCATATTTTGAGTCTTAATATTAATTACATTTTTTTCTTTTAATTTAAAATGTAAGTTAAAATTATTAATATCACTATCAAAAACATTTAAATATTTAGTATTAACTTTACCATTAAATTTCTCTATATCAAAATCATCTTCTTTAATTCTTAATCCTAAATCTATATCTACCTTTACTTTATCTGATTTTCCATCTAAGCCTATATTATTAACTAGTGAGTATTTTCTTAATGTAGAATAATATACGTTATCTATACTAGTTTTAACATTTAATCTATTATTATTAATATTAAATCTAATACCTAAATCTATATTACCATCATCAATTTTACCTTTTCCATCTAAATCTATATCATATTTATTAAATTTAACATTAGCATTCACATTTTTTACTATACCATTATATTCCCTATACCAAACATCAGCATTGTTAATAAGTAAATTGCCATAAAATTCAAAATTTTCATCATCATTTTCTTTTATAAGTAAACTACCATTAACCTTACCACTATGTACAGAAGCTATATTACTAATTGGTACATACTGAAATAGTTTTTTGGTTAAACCGACATTGTCAAAATCAAATTTAAGTTTTATCTTTTCTTTATAATAATCATCATATTTTTTTATAGAAAATAAATCAAAAATATTTCTTCTTTGATCTGAATCTAGTTTAATATTAATTCCAAATTTTTCCTTATTATCAGTTTTAGCATATGCTACTAAATCAAGACTAGTTTGAAGAATACTTATTAAATATCCATTAACATCCTTGAATTCTTTTTCTATAACTGATCCAAAAGATTTATCTATATATTTTAATGAAACATCTTTAAATCTCACCCTATTTGTTGATGATAATCTCCTATAATCTGTTGTATTAGAAGCTGGAAGTATTTTTCTTAAATTTATACCATTTAAACCTCTTTCAAATACTATCCTACCTTTTATTAATTCAACATCAGATATTCTAGTCGGTGTAAATAGATTTATTTTTGCTCTAACTAAATCTGCTGCAATTACTTCTATTCCATCTTGTGTCCTTAGCCTTAAATTCTTTATTTCTAAATTTGAAAAACCATATAATTTAAGATCTGAATAATCTACTTTTATTTCAAAAACATTGTTTAATAATAGTTTTAAATGCCCTTTAAAAACTTCAGAATTTATATATACTTTAGCTCCTGCTATTACAAGAGATATCGGAAGTATAAAAGATAAGCTTCTTTTTACTATTTTCATATTCAGACCTCCTTTGTTATAATGGTTTTTTGCTTGGAATTCCTGTTGCTCTTGGATACTCTAAACTTGTTTTACTATTTTTCCTAATTTCAAGTATTATCCTCTCATCCTTACTAACAGGAAGATTAAATCTATGTATAGCATCAATACTTGAATGCAATAATTTTAATGCATTACTTGATTCTTCTACCTCATTTAAATTCAGTTTTTGTGGAAGAAATCTTCCACCACTTTTAACAAAAGGTATCATATACTCAAGTATTATTCTTAAATTTGCAACACCTCTACACAAGGCTACATCAAATTTTTCCCTATATTTTTTTATAATCTCCTCTGCCCTTTCACTACTAGTTTTAACATTTTTTAATTGAAGTTTTTCTATAACTTCATCTAAAAAAGCAATTTTTTTCTTAACTGAATCAACTAATAGGAAATTTTTTTCAGGATAGTATATAGCAAGAACAAGTCCTGGAAATCCAGCACCTGTTCCTAAATCTACTAAAGTATTTTCTTCATCTCCTATTACCTTAGTAAGTAATAAGGCATCTATAAAATGTTTTTCTATCATATCTTTACTATCTCTTATAGCAGTTAAATTCATAACCTTATTCTTTTGTATAAGCATTTCAAGATATATTATTAATTTATCAATTTTTTCTTCATATATATCTATATCAGACAATTTTAAGAGATTAACAAAATATTCTTTCATTAATTTTCTCCTTTTAATTCATAATATTTAGAGATGAATTCATGTGTTCTTCCACCTGCTTCAACAGCACCATATCCACCCTCTTCAACTAAGGCAACAAATGCTATTTCAGGTTTATCACTAGGGAAGTATCCTGCCATCCAAGAATGATGTTGTGAATCTTTTCTATTTTGTGCTGTTCCAGTTTTTGCTGAAACTTCTACAGGAAGATCTTTAAATAGCTTAGCTGTTCCGTCAGTAACAGTCATTCTTAAAGCTTTTTGTATATACCTTATATTCTCATCTTTAATATTTAACTTCCTTAATATTTCTACATCTTTTCTTTCTTTTACACCATCTAAATTTTCAAAATATTCTACAAAAGTTGGTTTAACCATAACTCCATCATTTGCTATTGCTTGATACATCATTAATACCTGTAAAGGTGTCATAAGCATATATCCCTGACCTATAGACATATTGATTAAATCTCCTGGCAACCATTTTTTAGATGCCTCTGCCCTAAATCTCTTTTTTTTCCATTCAGGAGTTGGAAGAACTCCTGCCATTTCTCCTGGAAGATCTACCTCAGTTAATTCTCCTATACCAAAATCTTTTGCTATTTCAAAATATTTATCTCTATCTATTCTTAAAATATTTTGATAAAAATATGTATTTACAGATTCAGCTATAGCCTTATAGAAATTAGTAATACCATGTCCTTTTCTATTTGAATCCCTAAAAGTAACTCTACCATAAGTAAATTCTCCAGTAGAATACATAGTTTCATCTGGTGATATTCCATCTTCAAGTATAGCTAATCCACTAACTACTTTAGCTGTAGATCCTGGTGGGAATAATCCAGCTATACCTCTATTTAATAATGGTTTTTTACTAGAACTTAAAAGCTTTTCCCAATCTTTTTTACTTATCCTTGAACTTAGTTTATTTAAATCTATTTCAGGATAACTTACATATGTAATTATCTTACCTGTTTTAACATCTATGGCTATAAAAGTTCCTACTTTACCTTTAAATTTTTCTGTCATATATTTTTGTAATTCATATTCTAT
Organism: Streptobacillus notomytis; assembly: GCF_001902585.1. NCBI lineage: Bacteria > Fusobacteriati > Fusobacteriota > Fusobacteriia > Fusobacteriales > Leptotrichiaceae > Streptobacillus > Streptobacillus notomytis. Next base: position 64,369 of record NZ_LKKV01000123.1, read on the forward strand.
AGAAAGATAAAGATTTTTACCTGCTATAGTTGTTTCTTCATCAAGTTTATTTAAGACATTTCCTCTTGCATCTACTTCAACAAATTCTTTACCAGATTTCCCTTTAAGTTCCACATTATATGTTTTCTCAATTCCATCTTTACCTACAAGATCATCTTTTTCAAAGCCCTTATCTTTTAATTCTTCGTATTCTTTTTCACTTATAAGTTTAACATTACCTATAACATGAGAAGCTATTTCATGTTTGTGATAATATCTTTTATCATATTCTAAAATATCTATATGTGGATTAGTTATTTTTTCTACTCCAATTAAGGCACTTTTTGAATCTAGATCTTCATCAATAATTATTACTTTATCAAATCCTGAGGGCAATACTTTATAAAACTTATTAACAATATCCTCATATTCCATATTAGTTAATTTCATCATATCTAATGTATCTAAATATATTTCTTTTAACTTTTCAGAAGATTTTTTACTTAATTTTGAAAATATTTCTTTTCTCTCATCATCAGTTTTATTAAATACCTCTTTTAAAATTCTTAATTCACCATTAGATATATTATGACTTTCTTTATGTATTAAGTGATAACCAGTAGTATTACTTACCAGTAATTCTCCATTTTTATCATAAATTTTTCCTCTAGCTGGTTTAATAGTATTAGTCCTTAAACTATTTCTCTCTGCCCTATTTTTATAAAGTTCACTATTAGTTATTTGTAGGTTATATAATCTTAAAACTAATCCAAAAAATATTAGAAATACTATAAATAGAAAAGATGGAGATCTTTTACTCTTATCTTCTATATCTAATATTCTCATTATTCTTAAACACTTTCATAAAATTCATCTAATTTGTAGTATTCTCTAGCATCTTTAGTGAATACACTAACTATTACATCTCCACCATCTATTAATACCCAATTTGCTTCTTCTTGCCCTTCTATTCCTTTAACTATTGGCATAGTTTTTTTTAGTTCTTGTACTATAGCATCAACATTTCTAGTTGAAGTTCCTGTACAAAGTATAGAATAATCAAAAAATGGTGATTTACCTTTTAAATTATAAACTTTAATGTCCATACCCTTTTTATCTTCTATTATATCTACTACTAACTTTACTATTTCTTCCATAAATCTCCTTATTTAGTTGTTATTATTAATTTATTACTTAAACTAGCATCCTCTTTTAACATTGAATTAGGTAATAACTTTAATATTTTTTTAGCTATAAATATATCTTCTGGATTATGCATTATAATAGTATCATCTTTAATATTCTCATTATTATACTTAGTTTCCATTTTTGTAGTAACACTATATCCTTTAAGTGCATTTTCTACATCTTTTAATCCACCTTTTGATAATACTTCAACATTATATTTAACCTTAGAATCATTACCTGTGATTATAACTACATCATGTCCTGATTTTAGCTTAGAATTATTTTTAACTTTAATAAATTTAATATTTAATGTATCAATTAACTTATCTAATTCCTTAGAATCTAATTTATGGTTAACTATATAACTAAATTCTTCAAATTTACCATAATTTTCTGATAAAAATTCTACTCCTAAAGTTGTTTTTAAACTTTCTCCTAATCTTCTTGCATAACCATCTATACCATTTGCATTTAATATTGCAACTTTTTTACCTGTTAAATCCACTTCTTCTTTAATCTCTTCTTTAACTTCTTCATCTTTAGTCTCATCTTTAACAATTAATAATTCTGGATTTTTACTTGATAAATCTAAAGACAGAGCTAAAGCATCTATAATTTTTTTATCTCCTAATGACATTAAAGGTATTTCCGTAAACTCTTCTGGAGCTTTACCTTTTTCTATACCATTAAATCCATGTGGGAAATATTTTTTTAAATCTACTAAAAAGTCATCTTCTTCATTGCTAAAAAATGATCCTTTAAAATAGTCTGAAACTTTTTTATCTTTAGTAATGTATGTATCATCATTTAATTTAATTACTGTATCATCATAGTGTAAGTAATAAGAATTATCTACTTTAACTACCTTATTTCCTTCAATTTCTCCACTTGTTTTAGTCCCACAAGAAACCATTGCTAATAACATTAAAAGTACTGTTAATTTCTTTTTCATTTCTACCTTCCTTTTACTCTTTTATATTTATTATACTTCCAGCAAGAACTATAGCTGCTGTTTCTGCCCTTAATATCCTTTTACCTAAACTAATTTCTATTGCACCTATAGATTTTAAATATTTTACTTCATCTAAAGAGAATCCACCCTCAGGACCTATAATTAACAAGATATTACTATCTTCTTTTTTTAATATTTCCTTTAAATTAAATGATGAATCACTACTTTCATAAGCATATATTATTTTATCATAGTTTTCATATTTTATCCTTTTAATTTCATTAAGTATTTCTACATTAGTTTTTTTAATAGCTCTGCATTGCTTCATGCTTTCTTTAACTACTACATCCCATTTTTCTTTTTTTTCATTAATTTTAACTACTACTCTTTCAGTTTTTAATGGAATAATATTCCTAATACCTAACTCTGTTAATTTCTGTATTAATAATTTCATTTTTTCATTTTTCAATAAACCTATTGCTACATCTAAATTAAAAGATAAAGAATAAATATCGTCTTTTTTATCAAAAATATCAATTAATATATTTTTCTTATTAATTTCTTTAATTATTCCCTTATACTCATATTCAAAATCTATTACCCTAACCTCATCATTTTCTTTTAATCTAAATACATTTTTAATATGATTTATCTCTGTAGTTTCAGTGATTTCAACTACATTACCCATAACCTTATCAGCTATAACAGTTAACATATTACCTCTTTTCAAGTCCCATATGAGCATAAGCTAAATCTGTAACTTCTCTACCTCTTAAACTTATTTTTAATAATCCTAACTGTATTAAATACGGTTCATAAACTTCTTCTATAGTTTTTCTATCTTCACCTAAATGAGTAGCAAGAGTCTCAACTCCAACAGGCCCACCAGAATAATTAACTATTATAGATCTTAATAAATTTCTATCCATTTCATCTAGTCCTCTATCATCTACCTTTAATATTCTAATTACCTCTTTCATTATTTCATCATTAATTACTCCATTACTATTTACAGTAGCGTAATCTCTTGATCTTTTTAATACCCTGTTAGCAAGCCTTGGAGTTCCTCTACTTCTAAGTGCTATATCTCTTAATGAATTTTCCTTACATTCTACACCTAAAATATTTGCAGATCTTAAAATTATCTTCATAAGTTCTTCTGTAGTATAAAAATTCATTCTATGCTGTATTCCAAATCTATCCTTAAAAGGTTTAGAAAGCTTACCAGCCATAGTAGTTGCCCCTATTAATGTAAATTTTTTTAGTTCTACTCTATAACTTGTAGCACCATGACCTTTACCTAACATAATATCTACTTTAAAATCTTCCATGGCAGAGTAAAGTATTTCTTCAATATTAGTACTTAATCTATGTATTTCATCTATAAACAGAACATCTCCATCTTCAAGTGTTGTAAGTATAGATACTAAATCTCCAGCCTTCTCAAGCACAGGTCCAGATGTTATTTTAATATTAGTCCCCATTTCATTTGCAATAACAGTTGCCATAGTTGTTTTACCAAGTCCCGGTGGTCCAAATAATAATATATGGTCCAGTGCTTCTTGTCTAATCTTAGCTGCTTTTATAGATATACCTAGTGTTTCCTTTAAATCCTCCTGACCTATATAGTCTTTAAATAACTGTGGTCTTAAAGAGTTTATTTCACTACTTATTTCATAATCTTCTAATATCTCATTTAAATCAACAAATCTATTATCCAAAATAACCTCCCTATTCCAATTCTAACTCAATAACATTATTATATACTTCTGCATTATTTTCATTATTTATATATTCACCTTTTAAAAGTTCTCCATATATTTTTAATTTTTCATTTGCAAAATCAACTAAATCTTTTTTTAGATCATTTAATTTTTTTAAATCATTATTTCCGTCGAAAAATAAGGATTCAATACTTGTATATTTTGACAAATCTAATATGCTTTTATCAATTTTATCTGATAATTCAGTAGACAATTCTTTTTTAATTATATTCTTTAAATGTTTAACATCAAAATCAAATTTTTGAATTACTTTAAAAGATCCATCTATAATATTTTTATCACTAATAGAGTTTATAACATTGTTATTGGGTTGATAAACTTCAGCAATTAAATCATTTGCATTTACATATGGTAGATAGTCATTAATATCAACATCTTCTAAATGTTCTATATATCTTTTTACTATTTCCTCATCTTCAAATACATTAATTTCCTTTTTTAATTCAATTGGAGAAGAAACTACTCCAATTAAAGATATAAGTAAGATTAATTTTTTCATTTCTCCTCCTTTATATTATACTTGTATTAGTTTATTTACTTTATTTAACATCTCATTAATTAAAGCTATTCTATTATTTTTAATAACTTCATCTTTAACATTTATTATTACTTTTTCAAAAAAACTGTTAATTATATCCTTTTTATCAATTAACATATCTATATCATTAAAATCTCCACTTAAATTCTGTGAAAGATTATATAATTCTTTTTCTTCTTCATTCTCAAATAGATATATATTTAAATTTACACTAACTTCTTTTGAAATATTTTTTAATCTCTTAATTAAATTAATTAATATTTCAAAATTCTCACCTTTTTCAAGTTCTGAAAGTTTAATTAATCTATCTTTAATATCTACAATAGATGTAACATTATTAATTTGATAAGAAATTAAATTTTTAGAAAAATCTAGAGCAAGTATTGCCTCAAGTCTTTGTTTAACAAAGTCTAAAATATTTTCCTTTGCCTTCTCATTTAATATTTTCTTATCTTCACCAAATATTTCAAGTGCCTTATTAACCATATCTACATAATCAATATTAAGATTTTTATTAAATGCAGTTAAAAGAAGTCCATTAGTTGCACGTCTAAGTGCATATGGATCCTTAGAACTTGTGGGAATTAAATTAACAGAAAATGCTCCTACTAAAGTATCTAATTTATCAGCTATAGAAGATATAGTTCCCTCAATAGTTTCTGGTAATATATCTCCTTGAAATCTTGGTAAATAATGTTCAAATATACCCTTAGCAACTTCTTGTTTTTCTCCTTGTTTTTTTGCATATATAGAACCCATAAATCCTTGTAATTTAGTAAACTCTTTTTCATTAATTACATTACTTACTAGATCAGCTTTTGATAGATATATTGTTCTTAAAATATCTTCACTATTTTCTAAATTTAATTTTTCTATTAAATACTTAGCAATTTTTTGACTTCTTTTCATTTTTTCAAATATAGTTCCCATATCTTTTTGAAAAGTTACATTTTTAAGTTTTTCTACATTATCACTAAGATTTATCTTTAAATCCTCATCAAAGAAAAATTTAGCATCAGCAAGTCTTGGCTCTATAACCTTTTCATTACCTTTTTTAACTAATTCTGAATATTCAGGTGCATTTCTAATTAATACAAATTTATTAGTTAATTTACCCTCAGAATTTTTAACTGGAAAGTATCTTTGATGTGTTTCCATTGTTATAGTTATAATATCTTCTGGTAATTCTAAATAATCTTTATTAAATTCTCCACAAATAGCATAAGGATATTCAACAAGGTTTACTACCTCATCAAGTAAATATTTATTTACTATTACTTTATCTCCGTTTTTTTCACAGTTATCCTTAATACTATCTTGCACCATTTCACGTCTTTTTAAAGCATCTACTACTACATACTCATTTAATAAAATATCTTCATATTTTCTACTATCATCAATTAAAACTTCTTGACCACCAAATAATCTCATACCCCTTGAAATATTACCTGCTTTAATACCCTCAAAAGTAAAGTCAATTACCTTATCATCTAAAGTTGCAACTATCCATTTAATGGGTCTTGCAAACCTAAATGATTTATCACTCCATTTCATTGTCTTATCAAAATCAAGTGATTTAATTACCTTTTCCATAAGTTCAGGTAAAACCTTAAAGCTTTCTATACCCTTAATATTCTTTTCTACATAAATGTATTCACCCTTATCTGTTTTTTCTATTTTCAAATCAGATTCAGTTAAATTTTGAGAATTTAAAAACCCTAATGCTGCTTTAGTAAGCTTTCCATCTTTATATGCAACAGAAGTAGATGGTCCTGTTTTTTTCTCATAGAAATCTTTTTGCATATCTGCAATATTTTCAAAGTATATAGCTATTCTTCTAGGTGAATTATACTTCTTTTCTCCAGAAAATTCTATTCTAAATTCTATTAATTCCTTTTTAAATATCTCTAGCATATCATCACTTGCTTTATCTACATATCTTGAAGGTAGTTCTTCAACACCTATTTCAAATAGAAATCTCATTATTTATTACCCCCTTTTTTTAAAAGCGGATGACCTAAATCCTCACGAGTTTTAACAAATATTTCAGCACATTTTTTAGCTAAGTCTCTAACTCTTAAAATATATGACATTCTTTCAGTAGTTGATATAGCTCCTCTTGCATCTAAGTTGTTAAATGTATGAGAACATTTAAGAACATAATCATATGCTGGAAGAACTAATTTATGATTTATACAGTTATTAGCTTCTTTTTCATACATATCAAATAAGGTAAAATTCATACTATTATCACTAACTTCAAAACTGTATTTACTCATTTCATACTCATACTGGAATCTTCTTTCACCATATTTTACACCCTTAGTCCACTCTAAATCATAAACATTTTCTTTATTTTGTAAGTACAATGCTATTCTTTCAAGTCCATAAGTAATCTCAGAAGGAGTTATATCAACTTCTATACCTCCTACTTGTTGAAAGTATGTAAATTGTGTAATTTCCATTCCATCTAACCACACTTCCCAACCAAGACCCCATGCTCCAAGAGTTGGAGATTCCCAGTTATCCTCAACAAATCTAATATCATGATTTTTAATATCTATCCCTAAAGCTTCTAAACTTTTAAGATAAAGTTCTTGTATATTATCAGGTGATGGTTTCATTATCACTTGAAATTGATGATGTTGATACACCCTATTTGGATTTTGTCCATATCTTCCATCTTTAGGTCTTCTTGATGGTTCAACATAAGCAACATTCCAAGGTTCAGGCCCTAAAGACATTAAAAATGTATCTGGATTAAAAGTTCCTGCACCTGTTTCAACATCATATGGATTACTTATTATACAACCTTGATCACTCCAATATTTTTGAAGTGTTAGTATTATATCCTGAAAATACATAATTTTTCCCTTTCTTCATACTTATTTTTCTTTTTTTAGCAGGTACATAAGTATAAGAATATATATTCCTATATGTACGTATAAATCAGCAACATTGAATATGAATTGCCAAATTCCTCTAAAATCTATCATGTCTATAACATAACCTCTAAAGAACCTATCTATCATATTACCAGTTGCACCTGAAGCAATAAATATTATTGCAATTTTTTTTATGAAATCTGCCTTTAAAAAATTATGCCATTCTGTATATATGATGTATGTTATAAGTAGGGTACTAATTATTGTAAATACAATAATATGACCCTGAAAAATTCCAAATACTCCTCCATGATTTTCTATATATGTTAACTTGAAAAAATCTCCTAAAACATATATAGAATAACCAATTTGGGCATTAGAAATAACATACATTAAATGTTTAGTAATCTGATCAATAAATACTAATACTATATATATTAATATTAAAAATATGTATTGCATATTATTGTCCTTTCAACATTCTTAATACCTTAGCATCTCTTAATGTAACATCTGGATATTCTAAATCTTGTCCAACTTCTTCAGAATATTTCCAACATCTTTCACATTTCTTACCTAAAGCTTTTATAATTTTAACTTCAAATCCTTCTAAATCAGTTTTTTCTAATTCTTCAGTATTTGTAAACTCAACCTGTGATACAAGGAATATATCTGATATATCCCAACTAGAGTATTCTTTAATAAATTCATATTTATCATTAGTTACTTTAATTAATACTCTTGCATCAAGAGATAATCCTATAGAACCATTTTGTCTTTCTTTTTCTATTTTCTTATTAACTTCTTTTCTAAGTTCTCCTAATATTTGCCATCTCTTAGCAATTTCTTCATTTATATGTTCTGGTTTAGCTTCTATCCACTTAGATAAATGAACACTTTCTTCTTTACCAACATAATCAAGTCTTTCCCAAATCTCTTCTGCTGTAAATGATAATACTGGTGATATTATTCTTACTAAAACATCTAAAATATCTACTAATACAGTTTGTGCTGATCTTCTTTCTAATGAATCTTTATATTCACAGTATAATCTATCTTTTATTATATCAAGATAAAATGATGACATATCAACAGAACAGAAGTAAAGTATTTCTTGGAACAATGAATAAAATTCATAATTTTCATAATGTTTCGCAACCTTTTCTTTTAATTCTTCTAATTTATGCATAGCCCATTTATCTATTTCTAACATATCCTCATAAGCTACCTTACTATTTCTATCAAAATCATTTATATTACCTAATAAATATCTTGCAGTATTTCTTATTTTTCTATATGAATCTGTCATTTGTTGTATTATATTATCAGAAATTCTAACATCTTCTCTATAATCAACACTTGAAACCCAAAGTCTTAATATATCTGCACCATGTACATCTATAATATCTTTAGGAGTTATAGTATTACCTAATGATTTAGACATCTTTCTACCTTGTCCATCCATAACAAAACCATGCGTTAATAATTTCTTATAAGGCGAATCAAATGTAGAAGCTACTGATGTAAGTAATGATGATTGGAACCAACCTCTATGTTGATCAGAACCTTCAAGATAAAGATCTACAGGTCTAATATTATATCCTCTAGGTCTTAACACTGCTCTATGACTAACTCCTGAATCAAACCATACATCAAGTATTGATTGTTCTTTTCTTAATTCTACATCTTTTAAATTATGTTTAACTAATAATTCTTCTCCTATTATTTCATGAGCTGAATATTTCCACCAAATATCAGTTCCTTCTTTTTCTACTAAATCTATTACTCTAGCCATTATTTCTGATTCATAAACTACTTCATTAGTTTTAGCATTATAGAAAATTGGTATAGGAACTCCCCAAACTCTTTGTCTTGATATAGTCCAATCTGGTCTATTTTCCATCATAGAAGTAATTCTATTTCTTCCCCATGCTGGAACAAATTCAACTTCTTCCAATCTTTCTAAAGTATTTTCTCTAACTTCACCATCAACTTTTATAAACCATTGTTCTGTAGCTCTAAATATTACAGGTTTTTTACTTCTCCAATCATGAGGATAAGAATGCACTATTTTTTTATGACCTAATAAATGTCCACTATTTTCAAGATCAGATATTATAGCACCATTTGCTTTCCTATAGAAAAGACCTTCATATCCATGTGCTTCATGAGTCATATGTCCTTTATTATCTACTGGAGATAATATTCCTATATCATATTTTAATGATACGTTATAATCATCAACCCCATGTCCTGGTGCAGTATGAACACATCCAGTACCAGCATCTTCTGTAACATGATCTCCTAAAATTAACATAGAAACCCTATCATATAGTGGGTGAATATATGTTAATCTTTCAAAGTCTTTACCTGAAATCTCTTTTATTAATTCAAATTCTAATCCCATTTCGCCAAATGCTTTTTCAGCTAATGTTTTACTTAATATTAAATTACCCTTTACTGTTTTATATATCCCGTATACAAAATCTTCATTTAAAGATATAGCTAAGTTTGCTGGTATAGTCCATGGAGTAGTTGTCCATATTACCATAGCTGAATTTTCTATTCCTAGCTTTTCATTAGATTCATCAGTTAAATTCATCTTAACATATATTGAATCTGATTCTACATCCTTATACTCTATTTCTGCTTCTGCAAGTGCAGTTTCTGTAGTAGGTGACCAATAAACTGGTTTTAATCCCTTATATATATATCCATTTTCATATATATCCCTAAATACTCTTAATTCTTCTGCTTCAAATTCTTTATTTAATGTAATATATGGATTATTCCAATCTCCTAAGATTCCTAGTCTTATAAAATCCTTTTTTTGCATTTCAACAGATTTTAAAGCATATTTTTTACAAGCATTTCTTAATTCTAATGAAGACATTTCCTTAGCTTTTTCACCTAATTCCTGTATCATTTTCCATTCTATAGGTAATCCATGTGTATCCCACCCTGGTATATATGGTGCGTTAAATCCTTGTAATCTCTTATATTTTAATATTATATCTTTAAGCACCTTATTTATAGCATGACCTATATGTAAATTTCCATTTGCATATGGTGGCCCATCATGCAAGAAAAAAGTTGGTTTTTCATTATCTAAAGATTTTTCATATATTTTATTTTTATCCCAATCTCTTATAGTTAAAGGTTCTTTTTGAGAAAGATTTGCTTTCATTTTAAAGCTAGTTTTAGGTAAATTAAGCGTACTTGCATAATCTACTTTATTTTCTTCTGACATATTTCCTCCTATTTTTTTATTTTCCATCCCTTATTTATCAGCTGTTGTTCTAATTTTTTTCTTTGTATTTCTTCTTTATTAATCTTTGGTTGTTTCTTTTTATTAGGTTTAACAAAGTTAGGATCTTTTCTTGTTAATGCAACTCTTCCTCTTTGCATATCTATATCAAGTACTCTAACTTTAATTATTTGACCTATAGATAATACCTTAGTTGGATCATCAATAAATGAATGTGAAAGCTCAGATATATGTATCATAGCATCATTTTTTAATCCTATATCAACAAATGCTCCAAATTTTGTAACATTTCTAACTGTTCCCTCAAGTTCCATTCCAGCTTTTAAATCTTCTATAGATAAAACATCTTCTCTTAAAAGAGGTTTATCAAAATCATCTCTTGGATCACGTCTATCTTTAATTAAAGCTTCATAAACATCTTTAGTTGTTTTATCAAGACCTGTTTTTTCTATTATCTTTTGTAAATCTACTGACTTAAGTTTTTCTCTTACAGATTCTAAATCTGATTTTAATTCATTTACAGAAGTAGAAAAACTAGCTAAAATCTCTTCAGCTATATGATATGATTCAGGGTGAATTATTGTATTATCTAAAGGATTTTCTCCATTTGGTATAACAACAAATCCTGCTAATTGTTCAAAAGCCTTAGATCCTAGTCCTTTTACTTTTAAAATTTCTTTTCTATTTTTAAAATCTCCATTTTCTTTTCTATACTCAACTATATTTTTAGCAATATTTTTCTTAATACCTGATACAAAACTTAAAAGTTCAGCACTTGCAGTATTAATATTTACTCCAACCTTATTAACTATTTTTTCTATAGTTTGTTCAAGTTCTTCATTTAATTTCTTTTGATTAACATCATGTTGATACATTCCAACACCTATAGATTTAGGGTCTATTTTAACAAGTTCAGCAAGTGGATCTTGTAATCTTCTTGAAATAGATATAGTTCCTCTTACGGTAACATCAAGTTCAGGAAATTCTTCGGCAGCAACTTTAGATGCTGAATAAACTGATGCACCTGCTTCATTAACTATGATGTATGATACTTTCTTTTCCTTATATTCTTTAAGAACTTCTGCAACAAAACTCTCTGTTTCACGACTTGCAGTTCCATTTCCTATTGCTACTATATCAACATCATATTTACTTAAATATTTAAGTATCTTATTTCTTGCAATTTCTAATTGTTTTTCACTGTGCATTTCTTTAACTAAATAAACTACATCACTTTCTTTAAAGAAACCATCTTTATCAATTATTGCAAGTTTTGCCCCTGTTCTATAACCTGGATCAAGCCCTAGTATAGTTTTTTTATTTAATGGTGGTTGTAATAACAGCTTTTCTAAATTAGTTGCAAAATTTTCTATAGCCTCTAATTCTGCTTTTTCTGTTAAAATATTTCTAAGTTCATTTTCTATAGAGGGATACATTAATCTATCTATAGAATCATTTACTACATCTATTAAAAAAGGTTTAATATTACTATTTTCAAAATTCATATTATATATCTTATTTACTAATTCTTCTCTTGTAGGTTCATCTATTTCTAAACTTACCTTTAGGATTTTTTCATTTTCTCCCCTATTAATAGCTAGTATTCTATGCGTAACTATTTTAGAATATGTTTCTTGAAAGTTATAGTAATCTTTGTATACTTGTTTTTCATCAAGTTCTTTATTTTTCTCAATTAATTTAGAAACAACTAAAGATTTTTGTGCAAGTAGATTTCTTAAGTATTCTCTATTAGTAATTTCCTCTGATATTTTTTGAGCATATATTAAATGAACACCCTCTAATGCTTCTTCCACACTTAAAACATTATCATTAATATATTTACCTGCTTCTTCCCTTAAAGCTTCCATAGTAATTTTTGCATCTTTTGCAAAAATAGATAAAGGTTCTAATCCATTTTCTATAGCTATATCTGCCTTAGTCTTTTTCTTTTTCTTATATGGCATATATAAGTCTTCCACTCTTTGTAATACTGTCGCCTCATTAATAGCTTTTTCAAGCTCTGGGGTTAATGCACCCTGTTCATCAATAAGTCTAATTACTTCTTCTTTTCTTTTTTCAAGATTTCTATAATATGTTATTTTTTCTACTAAATCTCTAATTTGTTCTTCATCTAAATTTCCAGTCAATTCTTTTCTATAACGAGATATAAAGGGAATAGTTGCTCCCTCATCATATAGCTTTATAGTTTCTATAATTTGTTTTAAACCTATGTTAAGTTCATTAGAAACATATTCAAATATTTTAATTTCCATTCTTTCCTCCATTATTTTCCTATCATACCATTTTATCACATTTTTTTCAAAATTTCTAGCTAAAGCGTGATATTTAAGCACTATAAATTAAAGTTAATCAGTAAAAAAATAAAAGAGAAAAAGACAGATTATATCCTCTTTTCCTCTATTTGAGATAATTTATTATGAAATTTAAATATTGATATTGATAATATAGCAAAAACTATAATAAAATTAACTATAATTAAGTGTTGTAAACTAATAAATCTTAAGATAAAACTAAATAATAGTAACATAATAAGTGATGAAACTCTTGATGTAGTACTTTTTAATGATATTAAAGAACTAATATTTTCTTTTGATACAATTTTTGAAAAATTATATGTAATGAAATAATCAAGTATAGTAAAAACTGAACAAATTAATAAATATATTACACTTACTAAATATTTATTAGTTGACAAAATAATTAAAGGTATTAGCATTAATATAACAAAAGAAAAATAGATATATTTCATATTATTTTTTGCTTTTTCAATAGGGAAATAGTATGAAATAAACCCTATAAGCTGAAATAAGATGTAGTAAATATATAAGTTTTCTTTACTTATACCCTTTGTTAAAAATAAAGCTTGCCAAAGTTGAAAATGAGTTTGAAAATATATTTGACTTACAATTCCTAAAAATATATAAATTCTTAAATTTTCATTTGCCTTTAATTCGTTAATTACCTGAAATAAATGCATTTTTATTTTTACATTTTCCTTTAATGATTCCTGATTATTTTTGAAAAAAATAAGAATTATTAAAAAGGAAAAAGCAATAAATAATGCTCCTAATAAATATATTTTAAAACCTATTTTAAGGTATAAGAAAGAACCTAAAATACTCCCTATTATCATAGCTGTAAACATTATTTGTGATGACTTTTTTATAAATCCATTAAGTAAACTTTCATTTTCACTTTTTATATCATTTATAATTTGAGCATCTAATGTCCCACTTATTGTAGCCTCAGAAAATCCATATATAAACCAAGCTAACGCTAAAATATATAAGATATAAAATTTATATATTAAAATAAAGGTTACAATAACAAATGTATTAGATAGTAGATATAGAAATTTACGAGAATATCTATCTGCCCAAATCCCACTTGGAAATTCAAATAATAGTATTGCTAAACTAAAAAAAGATTGTATAAATATTATATTCGATATATCTAATCCTTTTTGAAATAATAACACTGTTAATATCGAATGTGGCAATGATCTAGCTAGTACTATCATAAATATTGAGATATAATAAATTATTTGATTTTTCTTTAAAATACCATTCATTTACTATCACCTACAGAACATATACAACTACTATCTATTTTAGTAATTATTTCAAGTTTTTCAAAAGTTTTATTAGAAATACCTATTCTTTTATTGTATGAGTTTATTTTTTGATACATACCACTCATATATGCAATTATATCAACCATAGCCATGCTTGAAGCCATAGCATTATTAATAAATGATGATGGTGCCGTATATATATCGTTTATTCCTTTTATAGAATCATTTTCTTTAAATATCATTTCACTTTTAACCTTTAATGTATTATGGCATAAAGGACATGATGAAATTCTAGGTATATAAAACGGTCCTATTACTGAAATATCATTTAAATAACCTATATTAAGAAATGGTATTTCATATTTAACAGCTATTTCTGTAACATCTTCTAATATTCCATTACTATCTCCAGATAATATAATAAAAGTGTTTTCTGCCCCAATTTTTTTTATAAGATTTTCTAAATTAACTTTATTAGCAAATTCTAAAATTGTAGTTATTTTATTTTTTTCATTTCTTTTATATAATTCATTTTTTAAACAAGTTACCTTACACTTATCTACATCTTTCAACTTAAATAAAATTTGTCTATTAAGATTTGAAAGTTCTATTAAATCTCCATCAAATGGTATCATTTCCTTTATATTATATGTATTAAGAGCATAAGCAATATAATTTCCAATCCCACCTGTTCCTAAAATTATAAATTTATGTTTTTTAAAATTTTTTAAAATAAAATCTGTGTTTTCGTAAATAGAATCAATGTAAAGTTTATTTTTAAAATATATACTATTTTCTTCGTGAAATACTTCTTCAAAAGAAGTAATAATTCTTTTCTTTACTAATTTATTAAAAATATTCAAATAATTGTCATTGATATTTAAAAATTCTTGAACTTCTTTATTACATTTTGGTATTTTTAAAAAATATAAAATTTTTAAACTTATTTCCATTTCTTCATCATCAACAAAATATTGATTCGTACCAAGACCGATAATATTAACATCTCTATCCTTGTACATTCTTGTCGTCAAAGATATTTTATACATTTTTCCTCCTTAAATATAAATAAAGTCCATATAATAAATAAAGCCTATATAAAATAGGCTATTTCACTAATTTTTAACTACTGTAAATATCACTAATCACCTCTTGAAATAAGAGTAACATAAAAAATATAAATAGTCAATTAGTTCAAATATATAAAATATTTATACATTAAATATATATTATATATTAAAAAATATCTGCTATTAATATTTTTTAAATATCTTTGATTTTCATTACTAATTATTTTTATTTTATTCAAGTTTAAGTTTAGTATTTTCTAAAGCTTTTAAAAAATCACTATGAAAATTACCTATTACTTCTATTTTTTCTGATGTAATAGGATGAGTAACCTCTAACTTGTATGCATGAAGCATCTGTCTATCATATTCATCTTTTCTCCCATATACATCATCTCCTAATATTGGAAAGAAGAAATGTGAAAGATGCACTCTAATTTGATGTGTTCTTCCTGTTTCAAGATTTATCCTAAGTAAAGAAAAATTTTCATTACTATCTATGACTTCAAAATTAGTAATAGCAAGTTTACCTGTACCTAATACTGCCATTTTCTTTCTATCATTTGGATTTCTTCCTATCATAGTTTCTAATTTTCCACTTTTTTTATTTACTTTGCCCTTTACTATAGCATAATATATTTTTTTTATTTCCTTATTTTTAAACATTTCAGATAATTTAAAATGAGTTTTATCATCTTTTGCTATAATAATTAAACCTGAAGTATTTTTATCAAGTCTATGAACTATGCCAGGTCTTAAATCTCCATTAATACCTGATAAATCTTTAATTTTATACATAATAGCATTAACTAATGTATTTTCTTCATGACCCTTAGATGGATGAACTACCATACCAGCATATTTATTTATTATAGCTAAGTATTTATCCTCATATACTATATCTATATCTATGTCCTGTGGTATAATATCAACTTCTTTTAAATTAGGTATATCAATAAAAATATCATCTCCAAAGTTAACTTTGTATGAAGCCTTAGTTTTTTTTCCATTAACTAAAATATTACAAGATTTAATAAGCTCTTGTATTCTTGTTCTAGTTTCATCTATTCTTTTAGATAAATATATGTCTATTCTTTCATTTAAACTATCCTCAACTAACATCACATACTCCTTAGCATAAATATTTTTCTATTATTTCATCTACTGTGCTTACACGAGTATTTTCTTCTATACCTTCCTCACCTTTAACCTGACCAAATCCCCAATTACAATAAATGAAATCTATATTAGAATTTTTAGCAGTTTCTTTATCTACTAACATATCTCCTACAAATAGTATTTCCTCATTTTTTAAATTTAATTCATCTCTAAGTCTTAAAATATTTATATTAGATGGTTTTCTTTCATGTATTTTATCAGGATCTACTCCTATTATTTTGTAGAAATTATATGATTTCAATTCATCTATCATACATGATTTAACCGCTAAATCTTGATCCTTATTAGTAACTACTGCAAATTTTATATCATTTGATGTTAGATAATCAAGTAATTTTTCTATACCATCATATGGTTTTAAATTATAGTCATATTCCTTATCATATATTTTAAGTAAAACTTCCATAATCTCATTAACACTTTTATCATGATTTTCTTTTTCTATTATCATTTCTACTAATCTTCTTAATCCATTACCAACAAAATGATTATATTCCACTGCTTCATATGTCTTTAACCCAAAATGCATAAGTGCCTTATTAGTCGCATTAGCTATAGCATATATTGAATTAAGTAATGTCCCATCTAAATCAAATATCACTAATTTTTTTTTCATTTTTTCACCTTTTATCATATATTTTATTTAAGAACAGCCCAGTTATATCCTTCGCTACCATTTACTTTTAATATTACATCATCAAATAGAATAGTATTTTGCATAATATTACTTATTTCTTCAAAAGGATATATATCTTCTCTAACCTCAAATATTAATTCATCATGTACTTGAAGTAACATTTTAAAATTCTCATTACATAACTTATCATATATTTCTTTCATAACCTTTTTGATAATATTTGCTGCTGTCCCCTGAATTACAGTATTTACTGCCATTCTCTTTGCCTGCTCTTTTATATTAACATTAGATGAGTTAATATCATAAACATATCTTCTTGTTCCAAATTTAGTCTCAACATAACCATCTTTTTCAGCTTTTTTTATAATATCATCAAGTAAGACCCTTACTTTAGGATATTCTTTAAAATATGTATTTATATATAGCTTAGCATCAGAAACTGTAATTTTAAGTTCTTTAGATAAACCAAAAGGTGTTTTACCATAAAGAACAGAAAAGTTTATTACTTTAGCTATATTTCTTTGTATTTTACTAACTTTTTCATCATCTTTTAACATAAATATTTTTCTTGCTGTTAATTCATGTAAATCTAAATTATTTTTATACGCATTTATTAAATTTTCATCTTTAGATATCTCAGCTAATACCCTTAATTCTATTTGAGAATAATCAAAAGATACTAATTTCATGCCCTTAGAGGCAATAAATCCTTCTCTAATTTTTGTACCCTCATCAGTTCTTGTCGGTATATTTTGAAGATTAGGATTGCTAGATGATAATCTACCTGTAGCTGTTCCAGTTTGATTATATGTTGTATGTATTCTACCATCTATTGCAAGCTTTAATAAGGGTTCCACATATGTTGATCTAAGTTTTACAAGTTCTCTATATTCAAGTATTAATTCAGCTATTTTAATACCCCTATCTTTAAGTAATTCAAGTACTTCAGCATCAGTTGAATATCCTCTTTTATTCTTCTTAACACCTTCTATCCCCATTTTTTCAAATAAGATTTCTCCTAATTGTTTAGGTGATGAAATATTAAAACCTTCTCCACTTTCAGCATATATTCTATCTTCTATATCTTTTATCTTTATTTCAAGTTCTAAACTATATTTTTCAAAATATTTTTCATCTATAGCTATACCCTGTTTTTCCATGTATATTAAAACATCAGTAAATTCTTTTTCTTCTAAGTACATATCAATTTGATTTTCTTTTTCAAGTAAATCCATAAATACTTCTTTTAATTTAAAAATAGCATAAGTTATATTTATTAACCTATTTTTTCTATACTCTATAGCATTAATTGGTGCTAATTTATTTAATATCTTCTTATCTATCTCTTCTATAGAAATTCCCAATTTATCAAATGCCATAGTTTCAATTTTCTGAGATTTATCCGTACCTAGAGTAAAACTTGCAAGTAAAATATCAAAATATCTTTTAAAATTAACTCCTAAATTCTTCCATTCCTTACCTGAATATATACAAACATTAAGATCATCTTTAATGTCCTTAATACTTACACCCTTTTCAAAAAGATTTCCTATTTCTTCTGAAATATCAAAAGTATAATGAACTTCATCCTTATTACAAAAGGCTATCCCTTCCTCACCAAGATAAAGTGAAATTTCTTCATTAACACTATTAATCTTAGTTATGAAATCATGTAAGTTAGAATATTCTATTTCCTTTATTTTAAGATCTATTTTAGGCTTATTTTTAACTAATTTTTCATATTCTTTTCTTAATTCATACTTTAAATATATTTCTGATAACTTATCGAAATTTTTTTCACAAACTTTAGCATCTTCTATATTTAAATCTATGTCAAGATCATCAAACACTGTAGCAAGCTTTTTACTAATATACGCTAAATCTTTTGATTCTATTAATTTTTTTTGTAATGTACCTTTAATATTATCTATGTTTGCGTAAATATTATCTATGTTATCATATTCTAATATTAATTTAGCTCCTGTCTTAGGACCTATACCAGAAACTCCTGGTATACCATCACTACTATCACCTATTAATCCAAACAAGTCTTTAATTTGATGAGATTTAACTCCTAAATATTCTATTACATCTTCATCATTTTTAATTATCTTATATGGTTCATTTTCATCCTTTTTACCTAAAAGTGCAACAGAAGTATTTTTATTTATAAGCTGGGCTAAATCCTTATCTCCTGTAAGAATTATTATTTCATAATCTTCAGAATATTTTTTAGAAATAGATGCTATTACATCATCAGCTTCATAACTTGGAACTTTAACTATCTTAATACCATATCCTTCTAAAACTCCATCTATAGCATCAAGTTGCATAACCAGTTCATCAGGCATACCACTTCTATTTTCCTTATACTCTTTATATATCTCACGTCTTTTAAGTTCAATTCTTTTAACATCTTTAGCTGCTATTACATATTCTGGAGAAAAATATGAAAGTGCAAGTTCTAATTGTTTTATAAACCCTAATATAGCTCCTACAGGCTCTCCACTTGAATTTCTAAAATTCATAAGAGCAAAATATGCTCTATACATAATTGCACTAGTATCTAATATCAATATTTTCTTCATATTTTTTACTCCTATCTTAAATATTTAAATATTTGATCATATATTATATCATTATATATTCCCTTATGAAATTTTTCTTTTTCTAATTCATCATTTTCTATACTTTGTTTAATACTTTCAGGATATTCTGAAAATATTTTTGTAACCTTAATACCATCAATAATAAATAGAGTAGGTATTTTACCTTCTGGATTATATTGTAGTAGTAATTCCTTATCCTCACTTCTTTTCCTATAATCCACAGTCATATTAGGAATAAATTTCTTCATAGCTTCAAGAACAGCTATTACTATAGAAGAGTCTGGACATTTAGGGTGTCCAAAAACAAGTAAATTAACTTCTTTTTCAATCTTTGATAACTCCTCTTGTTTTTCTTCTGATAAACTTACTTCACCTAATAATCTTACTTGATTGTCCATATACTCTATTTCATCTGTAAATCTTAAATACTCTTTAAATGTTGCCATTTTATCTCCTTATTTAGAATTATTTAGTTTAAGCATTTTAGTATATAACCCATTTAATTTAACTAAATCATTATGATTTCCACTTTCTACTATCTCACCTTTATCTAATACAAATATTTTATCAACATCTCTAATAGTTGAAAGTCTATGTGCAATTATTAATGTCGTCCTATTTTTTTTTAGCATTTCTATACCATGTTGTATAATTTGCTCTGTTTTACTATCTATATTAGCAGTTGCTTCATCCAATATTAATATCTTAGGATCTTTAGCAAGGGCTCTTGCAAGAGATATTAATTGTTTTTCTCCAGTTGAAAAATTACTTCCATCTTGCATAACTACACCATCTAAACCTCTTTCATCAAGTATATATTTAGCTCCTACCATTTCAAGAGATCTTCTAGCAACTTCCTTATCCTCACTTATATTATCACCTATAGTTCCTTCAAACAAGAAAGAATCTTGTAATACTATAGCTACATTCTCTCTTAATGTATATGTATCTATATCTTTAATGTCTAATCCAGATATTTCAATTTTACCTTTTTGATTTTTATAAAACTTAACCAATAAATTCATTATTGTCGATTTACCACTTCCTGTATGTCCAATAAAGGCTACAGTTTGATTTTCTTTAATTTCTAAGTTAATATCTTTTAAAACATATTTATCATCATATGAAAAATATACATTCTCAAATTTAATATTTCCTTCTATTTTTTCAGGTTTAATTAAATCATCTTCATTTTCTATATCTAATTTTAATAGTTCATAAATATTTTTAGCAGATCCTCTTGCTTTAGAATATTCTGATAAATTCATAGTTAAATTACTTAATCCATTTACTATATTTGAAATATAGAAAATAAATACAAGAGTGTCTCCTGATGTTATAAGGCCTAAATTAAATGTAGCAGAATATATATAGTAAAATATTATAGTTAACTGCACTAATTTAGTTAAAAAGTCAAATGCATTATGTCTAATAAATGCTTCTAACAATGTTAAAATCTTATCACTTTTATACCTATTTTGTGCTGAAATATCCCAATCTTTAAGTGCTTCCTCTTGATTATTAAATGCTACTATAATCTCTAAATTTTGACACATTTCATTAACTTTTCCATTACAAATAGAATAATGTTTTCTTAAATCAGATATATAACTATATGTTGAATTTTTATTATATTTTTGTAAAATTAAAATAATAGGAAGATAAATAAGTAAAATTAATGATAATTTCCAATTAATATATATCATAATAGAATAAATTACAGCTAATTGAGATAATATTATTAAAATAGAAACTAGAGTTTCAGAAAAAAAACTTCTAATAGCCTTTACATCAGAGGTAATTTTAGAAAGGACTGAACCTGCTGGAATATTATCAAAATATTTAATAGGTAATCTTTGAACATGATTATATATTAAAATTTGTATATTCGTATATACAATATTTGCTGCCCTTTGCAAAATTCTTTTTCTATACACTAAAGTTATTGCTTCAAGTATTTTTAAAAAAATATATATTAAAGCTATCTTACCTACAAAAAAATATATTTCGTTTAAATCAAAACTTTCTATTTTTTTATCAAAGGCAACTGCTATTAATTTTATGGCTATAACTTCTGAAACAACCCCTATTATTAATACACTTAATCCAATAATATATTCTTTTCTTGCCTTTTTAATAAATTTAAAAAATTCAAACAAATAATTCTTCTTATTCATAAACTTCTACCTCCTTCTTATTTTGGTAATCATAAAGTTCCTTATACCATTTTGAAGAAAGTAATAACTCATTATGAGTTCCTATATTTTCTATTTCACCATCAGATAATATTATTATTTTATCAGCATTAATAACACTACTTATTCTATGAGAAACTATAATATTAGTTTTACCTTTTCTATTATCATTTAATCTTTTAATAATATTTTTTTCAGTTCTAATATCTAAGGCTGAAAGAGAATCATCAAATATTAATATTTCAGGATCATTTATTATTGCCCTTGCTATAGATAGTCTCTGTTTTTGTCCCCCAGATAATGAAACTCCATTTTCTCCAACAAGAGTATTAATTCCATCTTTAAATCCTTTAATATCCTTATTTAAATCTGCTACTTCTAAAGCGTATTCTAATTTTTCTTCTATTTTTCTGTTAAATAATACATTCTCTTTAATAGTTTTAGAGAATATGAAATACTCTTGAGGTGAATAACCAAAATTTTCTCTGAGTGACATTAAATTATATTCTTCTATAGGAAATCCATCTATATATATTCCTTCACTATCTTCATAAAATCTTAATAGTTGTTTTATAAGAGTAGTTTTTCCACTACCAGTTTTACCAACTATACCTATAGTGTCCCCTTTATTTATTATTAGGTTGATATTTTTTAATACCTGTTCATCATCATATGAAAAAGAAAAATTCTTAAACTCTATTCTATCTGAAAATTTTAATTTTCTACCATTTTCATTAATTAATTTCTCATCCATATTCAATATATCTTTTATCCTATCATATCCAATTTTCATATCAAAATGAGCAATAAAAAAGCTTGCAAATACAGTGTATGGCCAAGGCATTAAAAACATTATAAGGGAAACTGAAATTATTGTTCCAAAAGTAATATTACCGTTAACATATTGATAATATCCATAAATTATTAAAGTAAAATATGAAAATCCTACAGAAATTATATTAAGACCATGACCATATATACTTCTCATAGAATAATTTAAATGTAACTTAGCATATTTTAATACATTATCTTCAAATTCTTTTGAAATTTTTGATAATAGATTGTATGTTCTAACTATCCTTACTCCCTTAATACTTTCAAGTGTTTTTTCAGATATATCATCAAATTTTTCAGTCATTTTTAAATAAAGGTTCTCATATTTTTCTTTTTTTAGGATTATAATAAAGCTTGATAATAAATATGGAATATTTATTAAAATAACAAATACTAAATCTATTTTAAATAAAATGAATATAAAAATTATTAATACCCCCAATATTCCTCTTGTAAAACAATAAAGGCCCCATGAAAAATATCCTGATATATATTCTTCAACATCTCCTATTATCCTACTTAAAATTTCTCCAACACTAAATTTTTTAAATATTTGTGGATTTTGTTTTAACACCTTTTCTAATATAGCCCTTTGAATTTCATATATAATTTCAGGATAGTTTATAAAAACATAGTATTCATAAATACACTGAACAATATAGTAAACTATAGCCATTATAATCATTAATAAAATCTTATATTTTATTTGAGACATACTCATACTCTTATTATTTATACCATCTACTATTTCTCCTAAATAATCTAAAGGTAACATAGTAAATAACATTATTATTAAACTTAATATAGAGGCAAAAAGAATTTTCCATTTTCTTTTCCAAAGTAATTTATTTATCATATCTTATTTTCCTCCTTCTCTTACAAGGTTATATCTATATATAATAATACCTGTTAATATTATGATTAAATATCCCATAATACTATATTTATCTGGAAATTCTCCTAAAAATACCAATCCTAAAATTGATGAAAATATTACTTGTGTATACTCAAATACTGAAATCTCTTTTGCAGGTGCAAAATTATATGCAAAAGTTATTCCATATTGACCAATTGCTCCAAATATACCTATTCCAATTAATAATACTGTGGTCTTTGAATCAAAAGAAATTCTATTTATTAATACTTCTGGTAATAATATTAATGTACTAAATAATGAAAAATAAAAAATTATAATAAGAGGTTTAACCCTCCCCCTTATAACCAAAGCCCTAATACAAATATATGCAAATGAAGCACAAAAGGCACCAAGTATTGCAAGTATGTACCCTAAAGAAAAATTAGAACTCCCTGGTTTTACTATTAATATTACTCCAAAAAAAGATATTATCAATGCAAGAAATTGAACTTTTGTAAATTTTTCATTAAAGAAAAAGTATGAAAGTATTAAAACAATAAAAGAAGATAATTTCTGTATAGTAGTTGAATCAGCAAGTAATATATATTTTAAAGTATAAAAATTAATCATTACTCCTAAAATTCCAAAAATAGATCTTGCTGCCATTAATTTCCATTCACTTTTTTCTAATCTAAAACTCATGCCCTTTGACCTTATAAGCATACCTGTAATAAATATTATTACTATATTTCTATAAAATAATTTATTGGATACTGAAACATGTGGAAGCATTTTTACTATCATCTGTAATGTTGAAAAACCTATAGCTGACAATAATATAAAAAATATTCCCAAATAATACCTTCTTCTATTTTCCATTTTAACTCCTTAAACAAATTCAACAAAAACTTCATTAGATAATAAAACACCTTTACTAGTTAATTTTATTCTATCATCAAATTTTTCTATTAAACCTTTTTCTATTAATTTATCAATTTTTTTATTAGGCGTATACTCTACTCCTCTTATTAGCATTCTTAATCCTAAAATATATTTTAAATTTTCAAGTTCTACTTCATCTACTATCTCTATAGTTTTTTCCTCTATAGGAATAATATTTTGATCTATTAACCTATAATACCTGGCTAAAGATTTAACCTTTGCAAATCTTTGTCCGTTATAAAAACTTGTAGCATTTACTCCAACACCTACATATTCTGTGTTATTCCAATATTTAGTATTATGCTTACTCTCTCTTCCATTTTTACAAAATGAAGATATTTCATAATGATCATATCCACTACCAACAAGTCTTTCTTGTATTTTAAGAAACATATCTGCCTCTAGATCTTCATCTAATGCTTTTAATTCTCCTTTTTCAAGCCTTTTTGTAAAATTAGTTCCCTCTTCCCATATCAGAGAATATATAGAAAGATGTTCAGGGGAAAGTTCTAAAAATTTATCTAAATCATTTTCCAACATTTCCATATCTTGATTAGGTACTGAAAATATTAAATCGAGTGAAATATTATCAAATCCAGCAATTCTAGCATTTTTATAAGTCTCTATAGCTTTTTTAGAACTATGATCTCTATTCATAAATTTAAGCATATCATCATTAAAACTTTGAAAACCTATACTTAATCTATTTATTCCTGCATTTTTAATATATTTAAGTTTTTCTAAATCCATATCACTAGGATTTAATTCTAAAGTTATTTCAGCATTATCAGTTTTCTTTAAATTATCTAGTATTTTTCTTATTTGCTCTCCATTAAGTAAAGAAGGTGTTCCTCCTCCAAAGTATATAGTATCGTATATATATTCTGGATATAGTTTTATTTCCTTAATAACATATTCTACATATCTTTCTATCTTATCATTCATATTTATAAAGACATGAAAATCACAATAATGACATCTCTTATTACAAAAAGGCACATGTATATATATTCCTGTTATATTTTTCATATTTCTCCAATATATAAAAATATACCATAATTTTCTACAAAAAACATACAAAATCTTATGGTAATTTTTAAATTTTTCTCTATTTTTAATAATTTATTTATATAGTTTTTACTATATTATTATACTCTTTTATCTTTTTTATGTCAAATGTTAGAATGAATTAAAAAAGGCTTTATATCCTAATTTATTAGTATTATAATATTTTATAAAATCAGCTATAATTTAAATGTAGTATATATAATTTAATTTTAAATTTAAAGAAAAATAAATATATCTAAATACAAAAAGGGGTATATTTTGCAAAGCACACCTTAATCTCTATACAAGATTTTGTACAATGCACAATATCCCCTTTTTAGGTATATGTTTATATCAAATATTTAATGATAGCAAAACAATTAAATAACATATGAAATATACAATTCACTTTTAAAGAATTTGTCTTATAATAAATTAATGAAATTATTATAGAAATAGGTAAAAATAAAATAAAAATTTCTAAATTAAAATATGAATGAGCAAATGCAAATAAAATTATTGAAACAATCAGAGCTAATTTACGATTTTCTAAATATGTGAAAATAATTTTCCTAAAAAATAATTCTTCTTCTATTGGAGAAAATACTATTATCTGTAATATCAACAGTAATTTATTAACTGATTTATAATAATTCATACGTTTATGAAAAATAATTGTTTGTTCTGTTGAGTCCAAAAAAAGACTTAAACTTACTTCTAAAACCAATGTTATTATTATAACAATAATGATTATCAATATACTTTTTAAATTTAATTTATAATATTCTTTATTATTTTTTGATAAATAACTAAATAAAGTAATTAAAATAGTTGAACCAATTAAATTAATAATAAAAACTAAATCTAATGTTATTAAATCTTTATTCACAAAAAATTCTACTACCTTAAATAAAAATAAATTTAAATAATTTAAAAGAAAAAATAATAATAAAATTTTTAATAAGTTTACAATTATTTTCATTTTATTATTCTGTATAACAAGTTCCATTTAATTCAGGAGGACAAACTTTCTTTTCTTCATGAATTTCTTTTTCAGTTTCTTTTTTTTCAGACTCAGTACCATTGAATCTTTCAGAAATTTCGTTTGAAACTTTATCAACAACAACATCAACAACTTTACTTACAACAACTTCAATAATCTTTTCTTTTAATCCTGTATTTTCAATATCTTTTAGGCTAATTTGATTATCTTCTTTAAATTCAATATTAGTACTTTTTTTTAATTCAATACCATTTGACTCCTCACTAAAATTAATAGTTCCTAAAAATAAAATAGACAAAATAACAAATATTTTTTTCATAAAAAATCTTCTTTCTTTTTTTGAATGTGCCACTCATTCTTCTATATTCATTATAACATATAAATTTATAAAAACAAAAGTTCTTTTTTTATTTTTGTTGTATGATTATTTAGTTATCCAATGCATGTAATAAAAAATTAAATTAATATCTGAGTATTTCATCAAAGTCATATTTTTTACTTATTTTTAATCGTTAAATTGGCATCCCATAAGCCAAATTCTGTATTTGCTAATCATTTTTCTAGGCTTGTATTTACATACAAGCTCAAGCGAATAACCAAAAGAAGGACGAGCAGCCCTATATTCTTTTTTTTACATTCTTGCTTCTGGTGGGGTTTACAAGCAAATATAGTTGCCTATATCTCTGGTGAGCTCTTACCTCACCCTTTCACCCTTACCTATACAGGCGGTTTACTTTCTGTTGCACTTTCCTTAAAATTACTTTCAGCAGTTGTTAACTGCCACCATTGCTCTATGAAGTTTGGACTTTCCTCAAGATAAATCTTGCGATTAGCTGGGATACCAACATAAATATTTTATAACAAAAGAATAAAAAAGGCAAGTATAAACTCGCCTTATAGATATTCAAATACCTCTTTTGAATCAAATCTAATAATTTCAATTTCATTATCTATTTCTTTTAATTTCTTCTCAAAAAGTTCAACAACAATTTTTTCACTTCCATAATGATCTATATCTAATAAGTGTAAATTTTCTTCTCCCATATCAAGTGAAATATGATGTTTTAAATCTCCTGTGATAAATAGGTCTACCTTACCTCTAATTAAAGAAATAAAAGAATCTCCTGAACCAGTAGTTACAGCAATTTTTCTTACCATTTTATTATCCATCGCCCTACTTAATCTAACATTTTTTATTTTTAGATTTTCTTTTATTATACCTATAATATCTTCAATTGATTTTTTCTCTTTTAAATTAAACCTTCTTAATGCTATTAATTCACTTTCTAACATTTCACCTTCTAAATTCATTTTTTCCAAAATGTATTCATTTAATCCACCTTTTGCTGCATCTACATTTGTATGAGCAGAATATATTACTATATCATTTTTTATTACATCAATAATCTTAGAACCTATAACATTATCTGATAATATCTTTTTTTGACCTTTTAAAATAAATGGGTGATGAGATATTATTAAATCTACTTTTTCATTAACTGCAAAATCTACTGCTTCCCTTGTTATATCTAAACACAGCATAACTTTATTTACTTTTTTTCTAATATCTCCAACAAGTATTCCAACATTATCCCACTCTTCAGCTAATTCTCTTGGAAATTGTTCTTCAAACTCTTTAATTAATTTAGATAAGCTTATCATTTATTCC
Source organism: Streptobacillus notomytis (assembly GCF_001902585.1). Taxonomy (NCBI): domain Bacteria; kingdom Fusobacteriati; phylum Fusobacteriota; class Fusobacteriia; order Fusobacteriales; family Leptotrichiaceae; genus Streptobacillus; species Streptobacillus notomytis. The sequence continues at coordinate 92,596 of NZ_LKKV01000123.1, forward strand.
CTCCAAATCAGATTGTACTTTTTCTAAATAATTTAATACATCCATATTAAAAATTAAAGATAATTTTATTATACTTATATTTATTAATTCTTGTATATTTTCTTTATTTGTCTCATTCTTTTTAGCAATTTCTGATATAGATAATCTTTTTCCATCTAAACCTAAATACATAGATAATACTGTTTCTTCTAAAAATGTTAATCTATTTGTATTTAAAGCTATTTCATATTTTCTCTTTATTCTTTCTGTTTCTTCTTTTATTTCATCATAACTTAATGAAAACTCTTTATTTTCAAAAACCTTAGATAATTCATTATAATATTCTTTAGTGATTCCAACTCTATTTAACACATCATCTAGTTTTTCCCCCTCATTAACCTCACTAATAATTTTAATGTATAATAAAAATAAATATTCTTGTTCAGAATATATTGATAATTCATTATATTGATAACTTATTAAAGATCTTCTAACAAAAAGTCTTAATATATTTTTTAAAAAATCTTTATCATAACTCTTTGAAAATTTATCATAATATTCATTTTTAAATTTAATAACTGTAATTAATGCTTCTTGCTTTACATCATTAAATGAAAAATTAATTTTAGTGTTTTTTATACTTTCATGTATAGCTATTTTCACAAATTCATTTAAAATCTCATCTGAATAATCCTCTTCAGATTCATTATAGTTTTTTAAATAATCTTCAATTTCTCCGTCGTTAAAGTGTGCATTATCTATATCTGCATAATTTAAATCATATGATTCATTAACATCATCTATATTATTTTTCAAACAATATATTATAGTTCCTAAAACATCTAAATCATTTATATCTTTTCTTATAAATATAGAATTATAGTTTACCTTATTATTTTTCTCTATATCTGAAATTATTTTTGCTAATTTACTTTCCATTATTACCTCACATTAAAATTTTATACCTGTATTTAATCCTCCTAAAATTCCCGCTTTACTATTTGAATTAAATCCAAAACCAAAATACCCATTTAAATCAACAGGTAAAAATTTACTCTTTATTCCTACTCCAGTACCATTTGTAAAAGTTGCACTATTTCCAAAATTCTTATATACTATCAAATCATTGAAAAAATATAGTTGAGAATCAAATAATTTAAAACTGTCTAAATTAGTTTTAAATACAAATGCTAAATCTCCTCCCTTAATATTATTTTCTATTATTCTTGCATCATATACTTTAATTTTATACTTGTCTTTTAATGGTATAGTTGCAAATTTAAGGAAAATTTCATTATTAAGTTTAGCATCACTTGAAAGATCTATTGAACTATTAAGCTTACTTTCAAAAAATATGTTATAGTCATTTGTTAAAAATCTATTTTCATATTTTATATTAGTATTTAAATTAATCTTTAACCCTGAAATTACTTTCATTTTATAATTCATACCCATACTCACTGTTATTTTATGTGAATCTAAATATGAATATTTTAAACTAATATCTGGCTTAATAAAATATTCATATGATTTTATTTTATTACTAAGTGCATATTTTTGTGCCTCTGCTTTAATAAATAAGCCATCTTCCTTATTTAAACCACCACTAAATAAATATTTTTCATTTCTTTTAAAATCAAAAATAGTATAACCAACATTAATATCAGCACTTATATCTCTAAAATATATATTTGTTTCAAAATTTAATACATCATTTTCTCTAAAATTACCCTTAATGTATTCAATACTTGCAACACTTTCATTATTATCAAATCCAACTGATAATTTTACATCATCACTATTTTCATTTACTTCATCTATTATTACTCCTACAGTTCCATCACCATCAACTGCAACCCTGTAATACAGGTTTATTATTTTTTGTTCTTTTAATAACTCTATTGTTTTGGCATCAACTAAAAAATCTACATCTCTTAGTATCTTTCCTATGTATATATCAGGTAAAGCTTTCAAAATACTGTTCATATTATATTCATTAGAATTTAACTTAATATATTGTATTCTTGGATATATATATATCACGTTACCCAATCTCTCTGCATAGTATTTCCCAGGATATGTTTTATCTAAATAATCATTAACTTCTTCTTTCTTTTCTATTTTTTTAATTTCGGCATCACTTAGATAGATTACAAATCCTTTTACTTCTATAGAAAAAGCAATAGTCGATAAATATATAAACAATATTAATATATACTTTTTCATTTTTTCTCCTTTTTATACCTTTAGTACAAGTTTATCAAATTTATAGCTTTTTTTCTAGTCTTACTTGAATTAAAATATAAAAAACTGTATAATAGTCTATAAAATTTATAAAGGAGCATTAGAATGTTAAATCCCAAAATAATTACATCAATTTTTATGATAATAATTATTCTTTATTTAATATATTTTTTAACAAAAAAATACAAATTAACCAAAAAACAGATTATTATATTCTGGATATTAGTCCTATTTTGGTCTAGTGTTAGTATAATTAGAGCATATAGAAAAGCATATGCAATAGACCCTATAAATATAGGAGGATTAGGACTTAATATCATAGTTGCAACACAGATTACAGCTGCTTATGGTCTTATTAGCTTTATACTTAGACTTCCATTATTCTTCGTTAGTGATATGTTAAATAGAAAAAAAATATTTATACAACTAGGTATGGTATTTATGATGATAGCTTCTATTTCAGTATATTTAAAACCTAGTTACAATACATTATATTTATCATCATTATCTATGGGAGTCTGTGCTTCAATGCTTGCCATTTTTAATGTTATTTTCTCTGAAACATTTGCAAAAGAACAAGCTGCAGTATCTACTTCTATACTTGCATCTGCACCATTACTTGCTGAATTTATAGCAGCTCCTATACAATACATTGGAACATCAAATACTATTAAAAATTATTCACTACTTTGGTTAGTATCAACAACTATAGCTTTTATAACTTTGTTATTAACAACTTTTATTAAAGATATAGAGTATAAAAAAGTTTCATTTTCAATACCAAAGATTAAGAAAATTATTACTAATAAGGCTTTTATATATATTTGTATAATAGCACTTTTACAATCTTTTGTTAAATTTGCAACTAGTGGTCCTAATATGATAGTGTATAATAAAAGTATAGGAATGTCACCACTTTTATTAGCTTATAATGATGCTATGTTTGCAGCACCTCAATTATGTGCAAGTGTACTTGTTGGTACATATTTTATAAAAAAACATTCTATTGAAAGAATATTACAATTTGGAATAATTTCAACTATAATATTTTATATTTTTGTTATAGTAACAAATAATCCTCATTTAGTTTTCTTCTCATACATATTTAACGGTTTTGGATATGGATTAATTTATACATCAATAATTTCAATTGCATTACAATACTTTGATAAAGAATATAGAAATATTAGTATGGGTATATTTCAAGCTTTCTTCTCTGCAGGAATATATTTTGGAGATAGCATACATAAATTTATATATATATTACTACCAAAAGGAATATTTTATATAAATACAAATAAAACTATATTTTTAATAGCAATATTTTCATCTTTATTTACTATAATACTATGTCAAATTAGTATATTTTTTAAAAACTTAAAAAGAGGGTAATTGATTATACCCTCTTTTTGATATTATATCATTAAATATAACATCGGTTTATATAAGAACAAATATTTAGTTAGTTGCTTTAACTGGTGCACTTATAACACCTTCAAATACAATACTTCTAGCTGTATCTGTATACAAGTTTGCACTCTTAATTGCCCTATTGATTGGTGAAACAGCATATTTAAACATAAGTGGTACTTCTACTGCTTGATCTAAATAATATTTATGCCATTTCTTATATGCTTCTGCCTTATAATTCGGATCTTCTAATCCTTTAGGATCTGAAATTGCTTCAAGTAATTTATCATTTTCTTCACTTACAAAACGAGTCATATTAAATGCTGCAAATCTAGAAGTTGATTGTGAAGGATCAAGTGATGTTCCTACTCCCCATGCAGCAGCATATATATCAATATCTGGATCATTTGCTTTTACTTTTTCATAGAATAATTGGAATTCAAGTAATCTTCCATTTGTTAACTCAACATTTACTCCTATTTCTTTCCAGTTTTGTATATAAAATTGTGCTAATGGTTCAGCAACATCTGATCCAGACATAGATGCAAATTTAAGTGTTAATTTCTTACCATCTTTATCTACAAATCCATCTCCATCAGTATCTTCATACCCAGCTTGTTTTAATAATTCTTTAGCTTTTTCTGGATTATATGGATATCCAACATTTGTAGGATCATAGAATTTTTTAAATACTGGTGGAGTTTGCCCGTTGGCTCTACTTCTTAAACCATTATAGAAAGCTGAAGCTGCTTCATCTACATTTAATGCATAAGATAGTGCCTTTCTAACTCTAACATCTTGTAAAGGTGTATCTCTATCCATTATATTTTCATTTTTTTCATTATCTCTATGTCCTAGATTAAATCCTAAATATGAATAGTAAAGATCAGGTCTACCAATAATTGCTAAATTATCTAAACTAGAATATTTATCATATGCATCTCCAGGGATTTCTAAATAAGTATGATATTCTCCTTGTTTCATACTTTCAACTACTAATTGTGGTGCAAGAGTTTTAATAGTAACTTTTCCAACTTTTACTTTTCCCAAATGGTAATATTCATTAGGCACTAATTCCAGTGCTTCTCCTGGTATTAATTTTGTTATAACAAATTTACCATTTGAAAGAGGATTTTTTCTTAATTTGTCGGAAGTTTCTAAATCCTTCATAGCTACATCTGATAAATGATGCTTTGGAAGTATGCTACCCATTGAAATAGGTCCTCCACCAGTAATTACTTTAGAATTATTCTCAACTAATTGTATATGTACTTCTGTATCAGAAACTTTAGTAATTCCTGAAATTGTTTTAGCCTTACCTGCATGGTAATCACTCATTCCAACTATTTTACCATGTTCAGATTCATCATATCTAATTCCTGTATAATCTTTATGTCCTAATACTTCAAAAGAATATATTAAATCATCTGCACCCATAGGATGACCATCTGACCATTTTAGTCCCTCTTTAAATTTAATTATTACTTTCTTATTTTCTAGATCTAATGATAATTTTGCAATACCTCCTTCAACATCTAATACTTCAAAATCCTCATTTTTCCAAAAAATTTCTTCATTTATATATCCTAATATATCCCCATCATAAGCATCACTATAATGTAGCCTTGATAAAACACCTTTAAAAGGTGATGAAGTTACAAGTGCAACCTTATATTCTGCATTCTCATCAACAATCCCATCATTTTTATACTCCATAGGGAAATTCAAACTAACCGCAGAACTATTACCTAATTCTGACTTAGATTTTCCTGGACCACACGATACTAAAAGTCCCAAACTAGCAAGTGCTAAACTCGCTGATAATATTTTTTTCATTATTCTCCTCCTAAATATTTGTTTTTATTCTTCCTCTAATTGATATCAGTATATCACTCTTTTTATTATTAAGCAAATATATATTATTTATTTTGTTAATATATATGATTAATGTTTTGAGTTGTATAAAAAAACTATCCTAATTTTAATTAGGATAGTTCTCAAATTTATATTATTTTGCCTTTGCAGGAGAAGAACTTACAACTGATTCTAGTACATTAGCTCTTTTTGTATCTGTATATAAATTAGAATGTTTAACATTTTTGTTTACAGGTGTTACTTTATATCTAAACATTATTGGTACTTCTACTGCTTGATCAACGTAATATTTTTGCCATGCTTTATATGCATTAACCTTATATTCTAAGTCAGAAAGTCCTTTAGAATTTGAAATTTCTGCAAGTAATTTATCATTTTCTTCACTAGTGAAACGTGTAAGATTAAACATAGCATCTCTACCTTTTGAAGATGAAGGATCTAAAGCTGTTCCTACTGACCATGCTCCCATATATATATCTACATCTTTATCATTTGCTTCTACTTTATCATAAAATAAATTAAAGTCTAATAATCTACCAGTAGTTAAAGTTACATTTACTCCTATTTCTTTCCAATATTGTAAAAATGCTTGTGTAATTGGTTCAGCAACATCTGATCCAGACATCGCTGCAAATTTCAATTCTAAATTTTTACCGTCTTTATCTACTATTCCATCATTATTAGTATCCTCATATCCAGCTTTTTTTAATAATTCTTTTGCTTTTTCTGGATTATATGGATATCCTTCTAATGTTTCATCATAATATTTTTTAAATATAGGGGGTGTTTGACCATTAGCTCTTTGTCTTAACCCGTTATAGTAAGCAGAAGAAACTTCATCTATATTTAAAGCATAAGATAAAGCTTTTCTAACGTTAACATCTTGTAAAGGTGTATCTCTATCAGTTACATTTTCACCTTTTTTCTTATCAAAACGACCTAAGTTAAATCCTAAATATTGTATATATAAATCAGGTCTACCTATTACAGTAATATTACTTAAATCTTTATACTTTTCATATGAATCTTGTGGTAAATCTAAATATTCAAAGAAATCTCCATTTTTTAAAGATTCAACAGCTAATTGTGGAGTTAATGTTTTTAAAATAACCTTCCCAACTTTTACTTTTCCTAAATGGTAATATTCATTTGGAACTAATTCTACAGATTCTCCTGGAACAATATTTTTAATTACATATTTACCATTACTTAAAGGATTTCTTCTAATTTTATCTGAATATTCTAAATCTTTAACAGGAATGCCAGCTAAATCATGTTTTGGTAATAAGTTTGCTACTAATGGTCCCCCACCAGTAACTATTTTAGATGTTATATCAGTTACATTAATTCTTAATTCAGTATCTGATATTTTCTCTAATCCTGATATCTTAGATGCTTTACCTTTATTGTATTCTTCCATACCTTTTATGAAATAATAATCTATTGGTGAGAATCTAACTCCTGTATAATCAGGATGAGCAATAACTTCATAAGTATAGATTAAATCATCAACACCCATAGGATGTCCATCTGACCATTTTAACCCTTCTTTAAACTTAAGAATAATTTGTTTTTTCTCAGTGTCTAATGATAAAGTAGCAATTCCTCCTTCTACATTTAATATCTCAAAATCTTCATTTCTCCATATAAATTCTTCATTTATTAATGAAATAATATTTGAATCAAGATTATCTTGATAATGTAATGGTGAAAAAATCCCTTTAAATGGTACAGATGTAACCATAGCAACCATATATGTTGCTCCTTCTACTTCTGGTGCATCATTTGTGTATTCTAATGGGAAATTCAAATCTATTTTACTAGATTTTTCTGATCTTGATCCACCTGGTGAACAAGATGATAATAACCCTAGAGAAGCTAACATTAAACTTAATGATAATAACTTTTTCATTTTTCCTCCTAAATTTATTACAGTTATATCCATAATTGTATCAAAAAATATGATTTATTACAAATTTTTTTAAATATATTTTACCTATTTTCATATAGATTTTCTACATCTATTTTAAGTGTTTCATCTTTTATCAAACCTAAATTTTCAAATAAATATTCTTCAGAAAACTTTTTAGCTGTTAAAATTACTTGAATGTCATTAACTATATCTAATAATTTTAATTCAGATATACCACTTTGTTTTATTCCAAATATTTCTCCAGTATCTCTTAATTTTAAATCTTCTTCTGCGATTTTAAATCCATCTAAGGTTTCTTCCATAACTTGTAATCTCTTTTGTGATATCTCATTTTCTGTATCAGATAAAAGAAAACAATATGATGAATGCTCTCCTCTACCTACTCTACCTCTTAATTGATGTAAAGAAGATAATCCAAATCTTTCTGAATTAAGGATAATTATTATACTTGAATTTGGAACATTAACTCCTACCTCAACAACAGTAGTTGAAACCAAAATATCTATTCTTCCTTCCTTAAACTCATTCATTATATTTTCTTTTTCTTTAGATTTAATTTTTCCATGTAATAATGCGACAGTATATTTAGAAAATTTTTCCCTATATTTTTCATATGTTTCAACAGCAGATGATATATTTAATTTACTACTTTGTTCAATTAAAGGAGAAACAACATAAACCTGTCTTCCTTCTTTTATTTTTTTCTCTACAAATTCATACATAGATTCTTCTTCTATATTTTTTATCCACTTAGTTTTAATAGGCTTTCTACCTGAAGGCATAGTAGTTAATAAAGAAACATCTAAATCACCATATATAGTTAAAGCAAGAGATCTTGGTATAGGTGTTGCAGTCATAACTATAAGGTTTGAATATATTCCTTTATCTCTTATCTTATTTCTTTGATCTACTCCAAATTTATGTTGCTCATCTATTATAATTAATCCAAGATTATTAAATTTTAAGTTATCTTCTAATAATGAATGTGTTCCTATTAAAATATTAATATTACCATTTTCAACATTTTTGTATATTTCTTCTTTTTTCTTTGCTCTAGTAGATCCTGTAAGTAATTCTACACGAATGTTTAATTTATCAAATTCCTTTACTACCTCTAAATAATGCTGAGTTGCAAGTATTTCAGTAGGTGCCATTATAACACCTTGATAATTATTTTCAGCCATGTAAAGTAATAAAATTAAAGATATTATAGTTTTACCTGAACCTACATCTCCTTGTATTAATCTATTAATAATTTTACCATTATTAAGTTCTTTATATATCTCAGCTATAATCTTTTTTTGATCCTTTGTTAATTCAAAAGATAATCCTGATACATATTTTTTTACTAAATCTTTATTATCATCTAAAAAATATAGGTTAGAGTTTTTTATATTTTCATTATATCTATTTTTTAATATCTTCATTTCAAGTATAAGCGCTTCTTCAAAAAGTATTCTTTTTTTTGCTTCTTCATACATAAAACTATTCTTTGGAAAGTGAATATTAGCTATAGCTTCTGTCCTGCTTATCAACTTATTTTCTATAATATATTTTTGTGGTAAATTCTCTTCAAATAAAAATAAATAATTTTTAAGTACTTCTTCTATTATTTTTTTCATATTTTTTTGATCTATACCACTACTTAATGAATAAACTGAATCAAGTTTATCTTCTTTATTTAAAGTAATATTTCTATTATTACTATTAATCTTACTATAAATTGGATTAACAATTTGTAAATTTTTACTTTTTCTTATCTTACCTGTTACTCTTAATTCCATTCCAACTTCTAATGTTCTAGATATATATGGGGAATTAAACCAAACCAATTCTATTAATCCTTCTCCATCACCGAATAAAACTTTAATTATCTTTTTCTTACTAAAAAAAGCATTATTAATCATTAGTACTTTTCCTTCAATAATTACATTTTCACCATCTACTAATGTTGATATTGGTTTATACTTAGCTTTGTTTTCGTAAGTACGTGGAAAAAAATACACTAAGTCATAAAGACTATGTATTCCTAATTTTTTTAATGCTTTTATCTTAGAGTTTTTTTTATCATTTTTTAAAATTTTAATATCAAATTCTTCAAGAATATCATATATTTTTAAATACATAACCTATCCTTTACATATTTTCTAAAAATTCTATTAATTTTTTGAAAGCACGTCCTCTATGGCTCACAGTATTTTTTAAATCTGCTTCTGCTTCAGCAAAATTCATTTTTAAATCTTTAGAATAAAATATTGGATCGTATCCATGACCAAAATCACCTTTTAATTCATAAGATATACTTCCTTCTGTTTCACCTCTAAATACATAAGATTCTCCATTAGGAAAATAAAGAGTAATAACTGAAACAAATTTTGCAGCTCTATTTACATTTTGATTATCTAATAATTCAATCATTTTCTTACATCTATCATTATAATTATCAAATTCATTAAACCATCTAGCTGTATACACTCCAGGCTTACCATCTAAAGCATCTATACATAAACCTGAATCATCTGCTAGGGCAGGCAATCCAGATATATTGCTTACTGTTTTTGCCTTAATTAATGAATTTTCTTCAAAAGTTAAACCATCTTCTATTATTTCACCAACATTAAATTCCTTTTCAGAAACTATTTCTATATCTAGACCTTTAAACATAGCTCTAAATTCTTCTAATTTTCCTTCATTTTTTGTTGCTAATACTATTTTCATTAATCCTCCTTACAATTTAAGCAATGTAATATAGATTCATACTCAAAGCCTTTATTTAAAAGCTTTCTAAAAATTTTTTGTCTATCCAATTTTGAATTTTTTGAAATAAAGCTTTTTATTAATTCCTCTTGATTTTCACTTAAATCTAATTCTGAAAATACTATATTTACAATATCTATTGAAATTCCTTTTGAAAGTAATTTCATCTTTAATTTATTAGTTGAATATTTAGAATTAATAGTTATATATCTAGATACAAATTCCTTATCATTTAATAAATTTAAATTTATTAATTTTTCTATTACATCATTAATAATGTAATGATTTTCTCTACGATATTTTTCATTTAATTTTTGTGTTAGCTCAAATACTGTTCTATCTTTTAAAGATATAATATATATTGATTTTGATAGCATAGATTCATAAACTATATCATAATATATTTTAGTAATATCCATCCCTTTAACAAGTTTAAACATAGATTTAATATCTAGATTAATATCTATAATCTCACCATCATTAATATATATCTTATTTTTTAAAATATTTTCTATTATTTTCATTTTCTATTTTTTCTTATTTCTTACAAATTCAGGATCTTTAAGTTTTAGCATAACCTCTTCTTCAATTTTAGAGAATAATTCTGGATTATTTGATAAAAAGTTTTCAACATTAACTTTACCTTGTCCTAATTTCTCAGTACCAAAACTAAACCATGAACCACTTTTTTTACATATATCAAATTCCAATGCTAAATCAAATACTTCTGTAAGATGTGAAATTCCCTTTCCGTATAAAATAGCAAATTTAGCTTCCTTATGTGGAGGTGCTACCTTATTTTTAGTAATCTTAGCTATAGTTTCCGTACCTATAACATCCTCACCTTGTTTTATAGATAACCCTTTTCTTATCTCCATTCTTACACTAGAGAAGAATTTCAATGCTCTACCTCCAGAAGTAGTTGTTTGTACACCTGGAGTAAATGAAAATCCACCAATTTTTTCTCTAATTTGATTAATAAATATCATAACTGTATCTGATTTAGAAATACTTGATGTTAATTTTCTTAAAGCCTTAGACATTAATCTTGCTTGAAGACCCATTTGTTGATCAGACATCTCACCTTCAATTTCTGCCTTAGGTACAAGTGCAGCAACTGAATCAACTACAACAACATCTACTGCTCCACTTCTTACTAAAGTGTCTGCAATATCTAATGCTTGCTCTCCTGTATCAGGCTGTGAAATTAAAAGTTCATCTACATCAACACCTAAAGCCTTAGCATATACAGGGTCAAGTGCATGCTCAGCATCTATAAATGCAGCTAATCCACCATTTTTCTGTGCTTCTGCAATAATATGAAGTGCTATAGTTGTTTTACCTGAAGATTCAGCACCATATACTTCTATTATTCTTCCTCTAGGTACACCCCCTATTCCCAATGCTAAGTCAATATTGATACTTCCAGTCGAAATAACTTTAACATCCATTTTTTTATTTTCACCAAGTTTCATTATAGAACCTTCACCATATTCTTTAGTGATTTGATCTAATGCAACCTTTAATCCCTTTAATTTATCTTCATTAACTGTAGCACTTTCTTTTTTAGCCATGAGTTCCCCCTTATTTTAATAATTTATTAATTAATTATATCATTTTTGATTTATAATGTCAATATATTCTGTTATATTTTTATTACAGTTAGATTATAAAAAGAGTTTGGCAA
>NZ_LKKV01000124.1:0-1191 GCF_001902585.1 Streptobacillus notomytis
TTATTATTCAGCTATATCAGCAACAACTCCTGAGGCTACTGTTCTTCCTCCCTCTCTTATTGAGAATCTTAATCCTGTCTCTATTGCTATTGGGTGGATTAATTCTACTGATACTGATATATTATCTCCAGGCATTACCATCTCTACTCCTTCTGGTAAGTTTACTTCTCCTGTTATATCTGTTGTTCTAAAGTAAAATTGTGGCTTATATCCTGTGAAAAATGGTGTATGTCTTCCCCCTTCTTCTTTTGTCAATACGTAGATCTCTCCTCTAAACTTAGTATGTGGTTTAATTGATCCTGGTTTTGATAATACTTGTCCTCTTTCTACTTCTTCTTTCTTTACTCCTCTTAATAATGCCCCTATATTATCTCCTGCTTGTCCTGAATCTAATAATTTTCTAAACATTTCTATTCCTGTTACTGTAGATTTAGCTGTATCTTTTATTCCTACTATCTCTACTTCTTCTCCTACTTTTACTGTTCCTCTTTCTACTCTTCCTGTTACTACTGTTCCTCTTCCTGTAATTGTCATAACATCTTCTATCGGCATTAAGAATGGTTGATCTACTGGTCTTTCTGGTGTAGGTACATATGTATCTACTTGATTAATTAATTCTAATATTTGTGCTTCCCATTTCTCTTCTCCATTTAATGCTCCTAATGATGATCCTCTTACTACTGGTATGTCATCTCCTGGGAAACCATACTCTGATAGTAATTCTCTTACTTCCATTTCTACTAATTCTAATAACTCTTCTTCTTCTACCATATCTACTTTATTTAAGTATACTACTATATATGGTACTCCTACTTGTCTTGCTAGTAATATGTGTTCTCTTGTTTGTGGCATCGGTCCATCTGCTGCTGATACTACTAATATTGCTCCATCCATTTGAGCTGCTCCTGTTATCATGTTTTTTACATAGTCAGCATGTCCTGGACAGTCTACGTGTGCGTAGTGTCTTGCTTCTGATTCATACTCTATATGAGCTGTGTTTATTGTTATTCCTCTTTCTCTTTCTTCTGGAGCTTGATCTATATTTTCAAAATCTACTTTTTGTGCCAATCCTTTTGATGCTAATACCTTTGATATAGCTGCTGTTGTTGTTGTCTTCCCGTGATCTACGTGTCCTATTGTTCCTACATTTACATGCGGTTTGCTTCTCTCAAATTTTTGTTTTGCCATTTT
>NZ_LKKV01000125.1:0-3338 GCF_001902585.1 Streptobacillus notomytis
AATGGTTGATTTTTACTAGGTTTTTTTACTTAGCTAAACTTCTTAAAATTTCTAACTTACCTTCTATAGATACTTTTATGTTAGCTGGAATTAATAAAGTTTCTCCTTTTTTTATATCCATATTTTCCACATCACTTATTATCTTCCCATTACCTTCAAGTATAGAATATATCATCATATCTTTATAACTATCTTCAAAACTACCTTCTATTCTTATTTTATCAACAGAATAATATGGAGTATTTGAAATATTTTTTATAAACTCACCATTTTTAAAATTAGTGTCAACTACATTAGCTTTTAATGAAAAATCTATAACATCTGCTGCATCTTCTAAATGCAGTTCTCTTAATTTACCATTTTCCAATCTATCAAAGTCATATATCCTATATGTAATATCTGAATTTTCTTGTATTTCTGCAAATATTACAGAACCTTCAAGACTTGCATGAACCATACCAGGCATTACATCTATCATATCACCTGATTTAACAGATATCTCCTCAAACATATTACTAAAGTCATTTTTTCTAGTCTTTTCTAAAAAACTTTCTTTATCATAACCAGATTTCATACCCATAATTAATTTAGCATCACTACTTGCATACATAATATACCAAGATTCATATTTACCAAGTTCATTATGTTTTTTAAGTGCAACTTCATCACTAGGATGAACTTGTATAGATAATCTATCATTCACATCTAAATATTTTATCAATAACGGAAATCTATCAGGGTGATTTATATATATATCTTCTCCAACCAATTTACCCTTATACTCATTAAATAGTTCCTGTAAACTTTTACCTTTAAGTGTACCATTAGATACTACACTCATACCGTTAATATGAGATGAAACTTCCCAAGATTCACCATAATCTCTATCATCTGGTAACTTTATACCCAATTTTTTTCCTAAGTTTTTACCTCCCCAAACCTTAGGTATTAATACTTTTTCAAATTTAAATGGATATAGCCTCATATTTTTACCTCTTTCTTTTCTTTCTTATACTTAAATACTATCAAACTTTAAAGAAATAGTCTAGATTTTTATTTACTATTTATACTGATAATATCACTATGAAATATAGATAGTTTTAGTGGATATAAGAGATATAAAAATACAATATATTTTTTACTTAAATCTATTCATATTTGATAATTTTTACTGTATAATGTAGTTTGTGGAGGTGAAAATCTTGAAAGAGAATGAACATTTTTATTATTCTATATACGAAGAATTTAAGAAAAATATTTTAAATGGTAAATTTATGCCTGGAGATAGACTTGATTCTGAAAGAAATTTATCTCAAAAATATGGTGTTAGCAGAAATACCATACGTTCAACTTTAAATTTACTTGAAAAAGATGGGTATATTTTTAAAGTTCAGGGAAAAGGAAACTTTATTGCTAGTCAAAAAATGAATCAAAACCTTAATACCTTCTATAGTTTTTATGAAAATATTAAGTCAGCAGGTAAAGTACCTAAATCAGAAATAGTTTTTCATAAAATTATGAAAGCTAATTTTAAACTTTCAGAAATTTTTAGGATTCCTCTAAATTCAAAAATAATATACTTTGAAAGATTACGTTTTATGGATAATGAACCAATAATATTTGAAAAAACCTATCTACCTATGTATAGGTTTAATGGATTTGATCCACTTGAACTAAATAATAAATCTATGTATAATATTTTTGAAAATGAATATAATATTGCTTTTTCTAAGGCAGTTGAAACTTTAAAACCTATCCTTATTTCTAATAAAAAAGAAAAAGATTTACTTAATTTAAAGGAAAATAGTGTAGGTATGAATATAGTTAGAACTACATATGAAAAAGAAAAAATAATTGAATACACCATATCAAGCATTAAAAATGATGTATTTGAATATAGGATAACATTAAATAAAGGATGGTAAAAATGATTAAATTAAATGATATAAAAAATGCAAATGAAAATATTAAAAATTCAATTAAAAGAACTCCTCTTATTGAATGTCCATTACTAAGTAACATGACTGAATCTAATATATATTTAAAACTTGAAAATTTACAAAAAACAGGTTCTTTCAAAGCTAGAGGGGCTATAAATAAAATAATGAATTTAACAGAAGAAGAAAAAAAACGTGGTGTAATTGCATCATCTGCTGGAAATCATGCTCAAGGTGTTGCTCTTGGAGCTAAACAAGCTGGTATTAAAGCAACTATTGTAATGCCTAAATTTGCACCTATATCTAAAATACTTGCAACTAAAAGTTATGGAGCAGAAGTAATACTTGAAGGAGAAACATTTAATGATGCTTATGAACATGCTCTAAAAGTTCAAGAAGAAAATAACTATGTATTTGTTCACGCATTTGATGATGATAGAATAATAGCTGGACAAGGAACTATAGGTCTTGAAATATTTGAAGATTTACCAAATGTAGATGTTGTGTTATGCCCAGTAGGTGGTGGAGGGATAATGGCTGGTATAGCCGTTGCTCTTAAAGAATTAAAACCTAACGTTAAATTAATAGGGGTAGAAGCAGCTAGCATGCCTTCAATGAAAAAAGCATTGGAAAATAACGGTCCTTTATTAGTTACTGGACCTCAAACTATCGCAGATGGTATAGCTGTAGGGCGTGTTGGTAATAAAACACATGAAATTTTTAATAATTTAGTAGATGATATAGTAATAGTAGATGAAGATGATATATCACAGGCAATCTTATTTTTAATGGAAAAATCAAAAGTTGTTGCCGAAGGAGCTGGAGCTACTGCTCTTGCTGCTGTTCTTTCAAATAAAGTAGATATTAAAGGATTAAATGTTGCCATAGTTATATCTGGTGGTAATATAGACATCACTAATATTGAAAAAATCGTAAATAGAGCTCAAATAATACAAAATAAAAGAGCTAAATTAAACATATTAATTAAAGATAGTGTTGGAGAATTAAGTAAGTTAACTAAAATTATTTCAGAAGAACAAGCAAATATATTATACTTAAACCAAACAAGATATTCTAATAACCTAAAAACTAGCGAACAATTATTAGAAATAGTTATAGAATGTGTGGATAGTAATCATCTTAAAGGTGTACTTAATAAATTAACAGAAAATAAATTTAATTATACATTAGTATAAAAATAAGGATTAACTCCTGTATAATCAGAGGTTAATCCTTTTTTTACTAATTCCCTTTGCTTTCTAACTTAGATATTCTTTCAAGTAATGCCGTTATTGTTTCTTTATGTTCTCTGTTTTCTGACTTTAAATCTATTAATTCTTTTTCAAAGCCTTTTATCTTTAATTCATGTTCATATACTTTCTCATCTAATAAGTTTATATT
>NZ_LKKV01000126.1:0-659 GCF_001902585.1 Streptobacillus notomytis
CAAAGAGAATACAGGATACTAGTGTATCCCGTTTCTCTTTTTTTGTTTTATTCAATATTAAATTATAAAAAAGACCCCTAAGGGTCTTATCATCTAACCTCAATCTCCACTCTTCTATTTGATTGTTTACCTCTCTTATTCTTGTTTGTCTCTACTATATTATTATAGCCACTTGAACTTACCTTTACTATCTCTACCTTTAATCCATGTTCCATTAACTTCTCTAATACCTTATTTGCTCTCCTTAACCCTAACTCTAAATTTAATTCCTCTCCTGATGTACTATCTGTATATCCTGTTATATACAACTTCCTATCTCCATATCCTCTATTTAACTCTTCTAATATCTCTTTTAATCTATTTATCTGTTCATCTGTTAATTCTGATTTACCTACATCATAACCTGTTAGTGTATATAACTTAAATTCATTCATCTTTCTTTCTTCTAATGCCTTTATTCTCTCTTTTAATTCTTCTATTGTATCTGTTATGTCTTTATTGGCCTTCTCTAATCTCTTATTATCTTCTATTAACTTCTTATTTTGTTCTTCTAATTCCTTATTTATTGGTCTCTCTATTACTATCTCTTCTCTTCCCTTCTTCTCTCCTCCTCCAAATTGATAACTTATTCCTGCTCCTATACCTACTTTTCCTTTTGT
>NZ_LKKV01000127.1:0-519 GCF_001902585.1 Streptobacillus notomytis
ATCCATAGCTTATTCCTACACTTTTATCATAGTTTACTTTTATTTCTAAATTCCCATATTCTTTAAAGTTTAAACCTAATGATAAATAGCTATCTGCTGGTTTTATTATTCTATTCTTTAATCCATCATCTGCTCCAAATCCTAAGCCTAACTTTAGATTTATAAACTCATATATTGTTACACTTCCACTAAATTCATTCTTAAAAGATACATTTCCTTCTTTACTTTATTTGATGTATATGCTGAAAATACTGTAAAGTCTTTGTTTTTATTTTTTTTATCATTTTTCTTATATTTATTTTTATCTATAGTAAGTTTATCAGTAAATATCTTTCCTTTAATCTTATTTTCTGTTTTAAATTCTACATCTTCTCTTTTATACTCTAAATCTATCTTTATTTCTTCTTTATGTAATAGTTTATTTGTTGGATCACTTTTAGGTAATTGCCCATTTGCACTTGTATTTCGCCAGTTAGCACTGTAATCTAGAAATGTTTCATCAGAAAAATTATCATTACT
>NZ_LKKV01000128.1:0-331 GCF_001902585.1 Streptobacillus notomytis
ATGTTACTATACAAGCTCAAATATTAGACTTACTTCGTGAATTACAATCTGAAATTGGAGCAGGAATAATATTAATAACACATGATTTAGGAGTTGTAGCAGAAATTGCTGATAGAGTAGCGGTAATGTATGCGGGTGAAATTGTAGAAATAGCTACAGTATATGACTTGTTTAAAAATCCAAAACATCCGTATACTAAATCATTATTAAGCTCAATACCACAAATGGATTCAAATTCAGAAGATGATTTACATGTAATACATGGAACTGTTCCATCTTTAAAAAATTTACCAAGAGAAGGTTGTAGATTTAGATATAGAATACCTTGGAT
>NZ_LKKV01000129.1:0-1752 GCF_001902585.1 Streptobacillus notomytis
TAAGTGTTAAGGCTGATAGTATTAAAGTAAAAGGACATCATGAAAAAGAAACAATAAATGAAGGACAATTTATAGAAAGAAAAAAATCAGAAGGGTATATTGCTTGGAATTATCAAAAAAATGATTCAAGTTGGTATAATCCTTTAGGTGGTAACAAAGAATATAATTATTTTATGGAAGTTAAATCAGATAAACAAACAACAAAATCTAAAGAGACTCTAGATTTAGATCATCAAATATATAATTTTGAGATTAATACAGAATACAAACAAGATAGAGGTATTAATTTTGATTTAGATATAGATGTAATGTATAATGAAACAAAGTTAAATGGAACTAAGAAAATAACTAAAATAGATGAAACAAAATCAAGAGTAATAATAGTTACTACAAGTAGCAATAATCCTAATCCTAGTGAAACAGAAATAAAAGATGATAATAAGAAAGTAAATGTAGATAAGAATAATATACTAAATTCATTAAAAGATCATCTTAAAAATAAAAAACCAAGCCCAAAAGATCAAAAAATATATAATAAAAATGCTACGAATCTTGTTGGTAGAGAAGTAACTGAACAAGAACTAAAAGAAATACTTTCAGATACTAAGAAAGTAGAAGAGAAAACATACAATAATGTTTTCTTACACACTAAGAAAATAAATGGTAAATTAGATATGTACTTAGGATATAACTTTAATCCTAAGGATAAAATGATAGTTTCTACTGGAATAAAATATAATTTAAATGTAGATTATGAGGTAACTAGTAAGTTAATATTAGAGGATATTAAATTATTTGGAAGTAGAAAAATACTAATTAAAAATACAGTAATTCCAGAAGTTAAAATGACATATAATTTAATTAATAATTTAAATGCTAGGTTAAGTGCAGAATTACCTATAAGTTTTGAGAATAGAGAATATAAAGATGTTAAATTTAACGTTAGAACAGGACTTGAATACAGATGGTAATATTAAGGTAGATAAAATATAAAATAGTTATATTTTTGTATTAAGAAAATATTGAAAAGTTAAAGTCTAGAAATCTATTAAAAATGGGAATGGCTACAAAGTATTAAGAATTTTTATTTAAATTTATTGTAAAAGTAATGTTTTTACTATATAATATGAACTAGACTAGGGAGGTTGATTGATGTAATATAGAGGAGGTTTATGATATTATCATAAATATATTATGAAATATAAAAAAATATTGTTTTTACTACTTTTATTATCTTCTATTAAATATTCTATGGAAGAAAAAAGTAAAATTGAAGGGGAAGTGACTTTTAGTTTTGATTCTACAGCTGGAGTAGATGGAGCTGAAAATATTTTTCAATTTGTTCCAACAATAATAGATACATTTAGACCGATTAAATCTTTTAATTATAAAAAGGATAACGTACCTAAATATATCTCCCAGTCATACTATTATGAATGGCGTCCTAGATATAGCGGAGTAACTAGAGATGTAGAACTTGCAGTAAAATACCTATCTCAGAATATAGAACTAAGAAAGAGAGTAAACTTTAAGTTAAAAGAGAACTATTTAGGATTAGGACTAAAAGTAGATATATTAGGAAAGAAGATAACACATAGTAATTTTTTAGAAAATAATGATATAGAAAAAATAAAATTAACATTATTTTCAGAAAATAAGTATGTAAATGGAGAATTAAATTACTATGTAAAAGGAGAAAGTAAAGAAAAAGTAGATATAGATAAAACAGATATAGAGAAGGAATTAAAAAAT
>NZ_LKKV01000130.1:0-7248 GCF_001902585.1 Streptobacillus notomytis
ATAACAGGACCAAGATATAAAATAGATGTTACTGTGGGAGCAGGATATAAACCAGATCCTCATGACAGGGAGACACAGTGGCAAAAATTTGTTGGAAACTTTGTAAATATAGATGCAGGGATAGGATTTTCTTCTGAATGGACAATTGAAATTAATAGAAAATTTGGAATAACATTTGGACCTAAGATTACAACAAATATATTCACAATAACTTATGAAACATCTATTGATTATGATATACATAGACAACTAGATTTTAGTCTTAGTACAGGTATTAGAACAGATTTTGAATATAGATTAAAAGATAATATTAAAATATATACCGGAGTAGAAGCAGCTTTAAATGTAAGCCCGGATATACATATTTCATATGCTTCTCCTGGTGAAAAAGGTAAAAGATATTTATATCTAGAAATACACCCAATGGTACTTGGTAAAGTTTCGTTAGGGGCAAAGATAAAGAAATATAGTATAGGGATTTACACAGAATTTGGTTTTGAAAAACAATTAGTTGGTGGAGTAGAGGTAGGATATACTTTTTAAAAATATAGAAAGGAAATATGAAATATGAGAAGATTAATTTTATCAATATTATTAATTATAGGTATAACTTCATTTTCAGCTAAGAAAGATAGACGAAATTCTGTATTAAATAAAAGATATGAAATTAAGAAAGTCAGAGATAGAAAAAATAGAAAATCTGTTAATTTAAATAAAGAAAATACAGTTAAAGAAGAAAATATTATAGATAAAAAAGATTTTAATTTAAATGAAAAAAATGTAATCATAGAAGAAAATAATATGAATACTAAAACTAGATTAAAAATAACAGGACCAAGGTATAGGTTAGAGGGAAGTATTAGTACATTACCTGTATATAATGATAAAACTAAACAAGTTGGATATTATGCATATAAGTCACTTTCATTTTTATCTGAATGGAAAAAACAGGTTACTAAAGATATAGATATAACATTTGGTCCTAAATTTTCTGCTAATCTTATCTTTTCTAGGGATTATTCCGAAGAATTAGTTAAAGTAGATAAAAGTCAAATTATAAGTACAATATCATTAGGTACAGAGGTTGATTTTAATTTTATGATACGAAAAAATGTAAAAATATATATAGGTTTAGAGACTTCAATAGGAGTAGGGATAAAAATTAATACTTTCAATGGTGCGGATGTATTACCTGAAAAAACTAAAGAAGGTAGAAATACGTACAAGTTTTATTTTGATGATGAGATTTTTAAAAGTTTAAAATATATGTATATAATTAAGGGATCACTTGGATTTAAGATAAATGATAAATATAATGTAGCATTTTTTGCTGGACATGGTAAGGGGCATTTTGGGATAGAAATTGGTCATACTTTTTAATAATATATTTTGTAAATATTTACATTTGTATAATGTAATTGCTTTTGATGTATATTTATGATAATATAAATTATAATATGATGACCTCAGATATTATTTTCTAGAATTAAGAGGCTATAAGCCTGATTAAAAAACCTGCTTTTTTAAAGTAGGTTTTTATTAATTTAAATATTTTCAAAAAAAATCATTTTTTTCATTTTTGCTCATTGACAAAATCAAATATGGGGGTATAATGTATCGAGGAGGACATGATTATGAGTAAAAATTTACAAAAAGAGAGATTTGATTTAATCTTGAAAATGGTAAAAGAAAATGATTATGTTAAGTATACAGATTTAGAAAAAAAATTAAATATTTCAATAGCGACAATAAGAAGAGATGTTATAAAACTTGAAACACAGGGTAAATTAAATAGAATTTCTGGAGGTATAGAATATAGGAATCCTAATTTAGATGAGGATTATCATATTAGGAGTGTTAAATATTCTGAAAAAAAGAGAGTGATTTCAAAAAAAGCTTCTAAATATGTTAAACCTAATACTTTGATATATTTAGATGCAGGAACTACTGTTTTTGAGATTATATCTTATTTAAAAAACATGAATGTAATTGTAGTAACTAATGGTGTAGAACATATTAATGAACTTATTAAAAATGAAATTTCATTTATATTACTTGGTGGAGAGGTAAAGCCTAAGACTAAAGCTATAATAGGAGTAACTGCAATGAAACAGTTAGAGCAATATAATTTTGATTTGGCATTTATGGGGACTAATGCTGTAAATGAAGAATTTGGTTTTTCTACTCCAGATATTGAAGAAGCTATAATTAAAGAAAAAGCAATTAGTAAATCTCAAAAAGTAATAGTACTTGCTGATTCTACTAAATTAAATAATATTTCAAGAGTTAAATTTGCAGATTTTAAAGACGCTATTTTAATTACTGAAAAAAAGGAGAATAAATGATTTATACTTTAACACTAAATCCAGCATTAGATTATGATATTTATTTAAATAAGACGGAATTAGGGAATTTAAATTTATCTAAAGATGTAAATTTTAGAGCGGGTGGAAAAGGGATAAATGTTTCAATCATGCTTAAAAATTTAGGTATGGATTCTATAGCCTTAGGATATGTTTCAGGATTTACTGGAAAGTTTATTAAAAGAAGCTTAGATGAAATGAATATATCTAATAATTTTATAGAAATAGACGGTATTACAAGAATTAATGTTAAAATTAATGATAGTAATGGTGAAACTGAAATTGCAGGTATTTCACCTATAATATCTAATATTGATATAGAAAAACTTTTAGGGGTTATAAAGGGTTTAAAAAAAGATGATATATTAGTACTTGCAGGATCTATTCCAGAAAATTTACAAAAAGACATATATAAAGTTATATCTATGGAAACTCAGGCTAAGATAATACTTGATACTAGGGGAGATAAATTAAATGATAATGTTTATAATAACATATTAATTAAACCTAATATTAAGGAACTTGAAGATGTATTTAATGTTAGTCTTAATAGTGATGAAATGATATATGAGTATGCACAGAAATTTATAGAAAATGGAATAGAAAATGTTTTAGTTTCTATGGGGAGTAAAGGAGCAATACTTGTAAAAAAAGGTAGGTATTATAAAGGGAATATACCTAGTGGGAAATATATTAATTCTATAGGAGCAGGAGATTCTATGGTTGCAGGATTTACCTATGCTTATGTAAATAAATATAGAGATGAAGATATTTTAAAACTTGCTATAGCTTGTGGCTCATCAACAGCTTATTCATATAATATAGGAGAAAAAGAATTAATAGATAAATTATTATTAGACATCAAAATAGAGGAGGTAAAATTATGAAATTAACAGAATTATTAAGAGAAAATCAGGTTATCTTCAATTTAAATGCAGATAATAAAAAAGATGCAATAATTGAAATGGCAAAGGTATTTAAACCAGATGTAATTAATGATCAAGAAAAATTCATTGAAGACTTATTTGCAAGAGAATCATTATCACATACTGCACTAGAGCTTGGAGTTGCAACTCCACATGCTAAATCTCGTGGGGTAAGTAAACCAGCATTGGTTATAGCCATAAAAAAAGAGGGTATAGATTTTAGTGAAGATCAAGAGGATAAATCAAAGCTATTTTTTATGATAGCTGTTCCTGAAAATGAGGGTAATTTACATATAGATATATTAACTAAACTTGCAGATGTAATGTTAGATAATGATAAACTAAATGCATTGTTAAATTCTACAAGCTATGATGAAGTTATAGATATTATAGAAAAGGAAAAAATTATGGAAAATAAAGAAAGTGAAAAATTTGTAGTAGCTGTAACAGCATGTCCTACAGGTATAGCTCATACATTTATGGCAAAAGATGCTCTAATTAAAGCAGCTAAAGAATTAGGAGTAAATATTAAGGTTGAAACTAATGGGACAAATGGAAGAAAAGATGAAATTACTAAAGAGGATTTAGAAAAAGCAAGTGGAGTAATACTTGCTATAAATAAGAGTGTTAATGAAGAAAGATTTAATGGATATAAGGTAATAAAGGTTGGAGCAAAAGACGGTATTAATAAAGCGAAAGAGTTAATTTTAGATACTTTAGCTGGTAAGGGAACTATTGCTAATTTTGAAAGTTCTGGAAATTCTACTTTTATGAATAATGGTAAAAAAGGTATGTATAATCACTTAATGTCAGGTGTTTCATACATGTTACCATTAGTAATAAGTGGTGGAATATTAATAGCACTTGCTTTCTTATTTGATAGTTTAGCAGGAAATTCTAATGTTGGTGGAGAATTTGGATCTACTTCTAAACTTGCAGCGACATTTATGCAAATAGGTGGAGCAGCTTTCGGATTATTTGTTCCTATACTTGCAGGATATGTTGCATATAGTATAGGTGAAAAATCATCTCTTGCAGCAGGACTTGTAGCTGGAGCTCTTGCATCAAGTGGTGGTTCAGGATTTTTAGGAGCATTAGTTGGTGGATTATTTGCAGGATATGTAACTAAATTTTATTCTAAGGTTACTTCAAATATTAAAAAACAATTACAAGGAATTAATCTTATACTATTTACACCTGTTATAACAGTTTTACTTACAGGGCTTGTTATGCTATTTTTATTAAATCCTATGGTTAGTGGTATTAATACTGGAATAACTAATTTCCTTGAAAGTATGAGTGCAAGCTCAAGAATACTTTTAGGTGCATTACTTGGTGGTATGATGGCTGTAGATATGGGTGGACCAGTTAATAAGGCAGCATATGTATTTGGTACAGGAACATTAGCTGCAACAGTTTCTACTGGTGGTTCATCAGCTATGGCGGCAGTTATGGCAGGGGGTATGGTTCCTCCACTTGCAATAGCTATTGCAACTACTGTATTTAAGAATAAGTATAATAAGGATGAAAGAGAAGCAGGAATTTCAAACTATATCATGGGTATTTCATTCATAACTGAGGGAGCAATACCATTTGCTGCAGCAAATCCTTTAAGAGTTTTACCTGGAGCAATAATAGGTGCAGCAATTTCAGGAGCATTAACTATGTTATTTAACATTAAAATACCAGCGCCTCATGGAGGAATACTTGTAATGTTTTTAAGTTCTAATTTTTTCTTGTACTTACTTGCTATAATGATAGGTTCAATAATAGGGGCTATTATTTTAGGAATATTAAAAGAAAAAGATGTAAGATAAATAAAGACCTACTTTAAAAAAGTAGGTTTTTTTATAGACACTATTGACTTTTAAAAAAATGTAGATATAATAATATTGAAAAAACTAGAAAACGGTTTCTAAAAGAGGTGAAATTTATGAAAAAAACAATAATAGAAGTTGCAAAACATGCTGGAGTATCAAAAACAACTATATCAAGATATCTAAATGGGAAATATGAATTTATGTCTGCAGAAACGAGAAAAAGAATTGCTAAAAGCATTAAAGAACTTGATTATGTTCCTAATGGTATGGCAAGAAGTTTGAAAAACAAAAAAAGTAAGATAATAGGTTGTACTATTGCAGATATAGGTAATCAGTTTTCTAGCTATATTTTTAAGGGAATATCTGAAATATGTCAAAAGAATGGTTATAGGGTTTTAGTTACTGAAATAAGTAATAATGAAGAAGATGAAATAGAAGCAATAGAATCTTTAATTTCATATAACATAGATGGGTTAATAATTAATACATCAGGAAGTAATGATGATTATTTAATAAATCTAGTTAATGAGAAAAAATTTCCTGTGGTTTTAGCAGATAGAAGTATACATAAAAAAAATATTATAGATACAGTTACTATAAACAATCATGAAATTACTCATAAGGCTATGAAACATATACATTCTAGTGGTTATGATGAAGTAGCTTTCTTTAGTTTTGAGTTAAGTAATAATATAAGGGAAATAAGGCATAATGCATATGTTGAATCTCTTGAGAAATATTTTAATGTCAAAGATGATATCACATATATTTATGAGGAAAAGGATAAAAAAGATTTAGAAAGTAAGATATTAGATTTTTTAGAAAGGAATAATAAAAGAAAAGCCATTTTTTGTATGAATGGTAAAGTTTTATTAGAAATATTACAAAGTATTAAAAAATTAGGTTTAGACATAGAAGATGATGATATAGGTATATGTAGTTTTGATGATTGGGGTTGGGCAGAACTCGTAAATAAAGAGGGGATTACAACCATAAGTCAAGAATCTTATGAGTGTGGAGTTAAATGTGCAGAAGTTTTACTAGAAAGAATAGAAAATATGGAAAAGGCTGTGGAATATATAGAGTTGCCAGCTAAGTTAATAAAAAGAGGCTCAATAAAGAATAGGGGAAAGAAATGAAAAAAGTGTTACTGGTTGGAGAAGCTATGATGCTTTTTATGGCTGAAAATGGAGGAAATTTATCTTCTGTAGAAAAATATTTAACAGGTGTATCAGGAGCAGAACTTAATGTATGTGTGGGACTGACAAGATTAGGATTTTATTGTGAGTATTTAACAAGACTGGGTAATGATCCTTTTGGAGAAAGGATACAAGATTTTCTTAAAAAAGAAAATATAGGTATGAAATATATCGAAATAGATAATGAAAATAGAACAGGATTACAGTTAAAATCTAAAGTAGAAAATGGAGACCCACTAACATACTATTTTAGAAAAGGATCTGCTGCAAGCAAGATATGTAAAGAAAATATTGAAAAAATAGATATAGATGAATTCGATTTAATACATATAACTGGGATACCTTTAGCTTTAAATGATAATTTAAGGGAGGCTATAATACATTTAATGGAAAGGGCTAGAGATAAAGGTAAATATATTACCTTTGATCCTAATTTAAGACCAACTATATGGGAAAATGAAGAAATTATGATAAAGGTAATTAATGATGTTTCTAAAAAGGCGGATTTAATATTACCTGGAATAAATGAGGCAAGGATATTATTAAAAAAATATGATATTGATGAAATAGTAAAAGAATATAAAAATATGGGGATAAATAATATAGTAATAAAAGAGGGGGAAAAAGGTTCTCATTACTATAACAAAGAACATCACTATTTTATGCCCTGCTTTAAAGTAAATGAGGTTGTAGATACAGTAGGTGCTGGAGATGGATTTGCAGTTGGTATAATATCAGGTATATTAGATAATTTAGATTATATTAAAATGCTTGAAAGGGCAAATGCTATAGGTGCAATACAGGTAGGATGTAGGAGTGATAATGAAGGCCTTCCTAATAAGGAGGAGTTAGATAGGTTTATAAAAAATAATAAAAAGGGGTAAAGTTATGAAAGATAAGATTTTAAAAATGATGAAAAAAGAAAAACTAGTAGCAGTAA
>NZ_LKKV01000131.1:0-2174 GCF_001902585.1 Streptobacillus notomytis
TAAGTGTTAAGGCTGATAGCATTAGGTCTACAGGTAAGTCAGAAAAAATAGAAACTAATGAAGGAAATTTTGAGGAATTACCTCTTAATTATTTTGCTTGGAATTATCAAAAAAATAGTTCAGGGTTATTGAATCTTTTTTCCTCATCTTCAAAAGAATACAATTACTTTTTTGATGCCAAATCAAAGAAAATAACTAAGGATACTAAGACTATTTTGAATTTAGATAACAGTATATATAGTCTTGCAATAGATACAGAGTATAAACAAGATAAGGGAATTAATTTTGATTTAAATTTAGATCTTTCATATAATGAAGTAAAATTAATGGGTAAAAAAGAGCTTATTACAATAACTGAAACAAGATCAAAAGTTATTAACTATATTTCAAGTGAACAAGATCCTACTAAAAATTTAGATAAAGTAAAGAGAAATAATGAAGAAGTTAAATTAGATGAAAAAAATATTTTGGGATCATTAAAAAAATTTGTTAAAGGTAAAAAATCATCTGATGAAAAAATATATGAAAAATCCGGAAACATATTAGGTACTACGTATCCTGAAATGAATGAAGAAAAATTAAGAAGAATATTAGATTATCCTAATAAAATAATTAAAGAAGTTAAATCGGAAGGATCATATTTTTTACATACTAAAAAAATTAATTTAAATTTAGACATATACTTAGGATATAACTTTAATCCTAAGGATAAAATGATAGTATCTGTGGGTATGAAATACATTTTAAATACAGAATATATTTCAAGTAATAAAATAATAATAGATGATGTTAAGTTATTTGGAAGTAGAAAAATATTAATTAAAAATACAGTAGTTCCAGAAGTTAAAATGACATATAATTTAATTAATAATTTAAATGCGAGGTTAAGTGCAGAATTACCTATAAGTTTTGAGAATAGAGAATATAAAGATCTTAAATTTAACGTTAGAACAGGACTTGAATATAGTTGGTAGATAAATGTTTCTATTTTTTATAAAATAAGGTATAATAATAGTATATATAACTAATAAAAGTGAGGATTTATGAAATTTAAGAGATTTCAATTTTTTTTGATGTTATTTTTTACAATTAGTTGTACTATAGTTGATATTAATGAATCAAATACTGTTATTAATTCTAATAGCAGTAGATTAAATGGTACAAATATAAGTGGAAATATATCAAATAATTATACGATTAATTCGGAGAATTTCCATAAAATTGATAGTAATGTTGAAAAAAAAGAAATCATTAAAGATTCAAAACATAAAACAACGTTTACTATTGTTAATGATAATGAAAAATTAAAACCAAAATTAGGTGAAAATGAAATTTTAGAATATGAAAGCACTTCTGAATCTCAATTAAAAGAAGGAGATAATCCAGTAACAATACTTGAGGTATATTTATATAATGGTGAAAAAGAAAAAATTAAAAGTAAATATGATTTTTTAACAATAGAAAAAGAAAATAATAACTCTGCCTATAAAGATCATGCTTTAAAAGTAGTAGATGGATTTATGGATACAAATGCTGATGGTATTGTAAGTGAGGAAGAAAAAAAGTTCTTTAAAAGTAAAACTCCTAATATAAATCTTATTAGACGTGATGAAAATGTATATAATCTAAAAGGTATAATAAATATGTCATATGGTAGAGTTAGACATAATGAACATTTTAGTTATATATATAAAAATGGTAGATATTTAGATAAAACATCTCCAACTAATATTCCTTATGAAATAAAAGAATATTTCACTAATAGATTATTAGATAGAAATTATGTATATAATGAAAGATTAATAATAAAATCTATTGGAAATGGAATTGATAGTGATATAAAAACAAAGAAATTTTCTAATAATATATTAAATGTATATCAAATAATGTCTCCAGAAATGCAGGCTCTTTCTAGAAGTGAAAGTTTACTTGTAAAAAATTCATTTAGAAGAGATCACGATTTAATAGGTGATTATTATAGAGATATTTCTACTTCATATATAGATGATAAACATAATTATTATATTGATAGATTATTTAGAGAAGATTATCAGACTCAATCTTTTTTATTAAGAAGTTTTGTTGTAGGAGAAGTAGGACTTTTATCAGAAGATGGTATTAAAAAAGGAGATGAACGTAAATATCATCCTAGTTTTGGATCATCATATTCAGCG
>NZ_LKKV01000132.1:0-3601 GCF_001902585.1 Streptobacillus notomytis
AGAAGAAAGTGAAAAATTTAGTAAAAAATACATGGAGGTTATTGACATCTTAAAGAATTAAGGTATAATTTATTGACTATAATATAAAACGGTTTCTAAAGGAAAAGTTAATGTATGAATTATTATTAAAAAGAAAAGAATATTTAATAGGAAATTTTAAAAATTTGCCATTAAATAAGCAAAAACAAATAGAAGCAGAACAAGAAAAAAATATAGAAAAGTTAAAATATTTAGAAAATTTAAATATAGCTGAGGTAAAACTTAGGTACAATAACATATTAGAAATTTCTAAAGCATATAATCAGATAGGAAATAGGAGATATAAGGATAGTGGGATAAAAGAACTTATACTTAAATCTTTGGAAATATTAAGATTAACTTACTATAACTTATCATCAGTAGAAAAAATGAATTGGTGGCAATGGGAAATAGGAATACCTTTATTATTAAATGATATATTCATATTGATGAATGAAGAAGAATTTGAGATTGAGAAAGAAAAGAATTTACAAACTAGTATGTATTTTCAAGGAGACTCTAGATATTCAGGAAATAATCCTGTTGCTATACATCCAAGTAATAAGCCATTTAGGGTATCTACTGGTGGAAATAGGGTTGATACAGTTAAAATTTCAGTATTTAGATCTTTATTATTAAATAATGAAGATGAATTAAAACTTGCATTAGAGTCTTTGCCCATTGTTTGGGAATGCAAAAAAAATATAAATAAATTAGAAACCGATACACAAAGAGATGGGTTCTATGATGATGGATCATTTATACAACATGGAAGTGTGGCATACAATGGTACATATGGTAATGTCTTATTACAGGGTATAGGAGAAATACTTTATGTTATAGGGGATAGCAAATATTTAAAATATCTTTCTGGAGTTTGTAAGTTAAAAAAAATAATATTTAATAGCTTTAAACCATTTATGTATAAGGGTTCATTTCCTGATATGTTAAATGGCAGGGCAATTACAAGGGAAAATTCATCTGATAAAACTATAGCTCATATGTTATTAAATTCAATATTGTTAATATCTTATGGTTTAAATGATGAGGATTTAAAAAATTTTGTTGCAAGTGAAATGTTAAAATATGAAGATTATTCATATTTTGATAATGAGCTTTCCCCCTTTATATACAACTTGGCTAAAAATAATATGAGGGGAAGAGAAAAAGAAGAATATTTACCTTTAGTTAAAGTCAGTAATGTTATAAATAGAGTATTTATTAAAGATGAAAAAAAAGCTATAGCTATTGTAGGACATAGTAATAATATTTCAAATTATGAGAGTTTTAATGGTGAGAACACAAAGGGTTGGTATACAGGCGATGGAATGATATATATCTATACCAGTGATGTTACATACACTAATTACTGGAATAATGTTGATATGAGATATATGGCAGGGACTACAGAAGTTTATGAAGATTTAGAAGGTATAAATACATCACAAATCTTAGGCGTTAATATGAGTAATGCTAAAATAGTTAGGGCTATAGAAAAGAATAATAAGATGATGTTTTTTATGGAATTTGAAAATCATAATAAGAGCTTAAAGATGTATAAATCATATGTGTATACAGGAAATAAAATTATTTGTTTAAATACTAATATTAGAACAAAAGAAAAAATATATACAACTATTGAAAATAGGTTATATAAACAAAAACCTAAAATAGTAATAGAAGATAGAAGAATATCAATTAATGGTTTGATATTTAATATAATTACAGACCATGAATTTAATTTTGATATTAAAGAAAGTGAATTTGGATATTTTGTAAAAGTATGGATAGAACATAAATCTAATGAAAATCTTTATTATGAAATAATATTTGAGGATAATAATGATATATTAAATATTGAAGATTATAAACATAGTATTATAATAACAAACGCTAATAAAAAATATGAAATAAACATAAAAGAGAAAGAGGTGTTGAGATTTGAATAAATTTTTAACTGAGATGTTTTCACTAGAAGGGAAACTTGCAATAGTTACTGGTGGTAATACAGGACTTGGACTAGCTTATTCAAAAGCTTTAATGGAATCAGGAGCAGATTTGTTAATATCTACTTTTGATGATAATGTAAGTGAAGTTATGGAATATGCCGATAAATTAGGTAAAAAAGTAATATTTGTAAAAGGAGATTTAACTAAAAAAGAAGTTAGGGAAGAAATAGTTATGAAAGCTATTAATGAGTTTGGAAAAATAGATATACTTGTTAATAATGCAGGAACTATAAGACGTGCTCCTCTTTTAGAATATAGTGAAGAAGATTGGAATGCAGTAATGGATATTAATTTAAATGCTTTATACTTTTTATCTCAAAGAGTAGCAAAGGTTATGGTTAAACAAGGACATGGAAAAATAATTAATATAGCATCAATGCTTTCATTCCAAGGTGGTAAATTTGTTCCACCATATACAGCAAGTAAACATGGTGTAATGGGACTTACAAGAGCATTTGCAAATGAGCTTGCAGAAAAAAATATACAAATTAATGCAATTGCACCAGGATATATTAAAACAGCAAATACACAACCTATAAGAGATGATATTAAGAGAAATCAAGAAATTTTAAACAGAATACCTGCAGGTAGATGGGGAGAAACTGAAGACTTAATGGGTGCGGTAATATTCCTGTCATCTAAGGCATCAGATTACATTAATGGACATGTACTAGCAGTAGACGGTGCATGGTTATCAAGATAATAAATTTAGGAGGAAAATATGAAATTAGATATTAGATATTCAGTACATCCAAGAGATATGAAAAAATATGACACTAAGGAATTAAGAGAAAACTTTTTAATAGAAGAAGTATTTGTTGAAGATATTGTAAATTTAATTTACTCACATGATGATAGAATGATTACAGGTGGAGTAAAACCAGTTAATAAAGAAGTTATTTTAGGAGAAGTTAAAGCATTAGGAACAGACTTCTTTTTACAAAGAAGAGAAATGGGATTAATTAATGTTGGTGGAAAAGGTAAAGTTATAATAGATGGAACAACTTATGAAATGAATAAGAGAGACGGGCTATATATAGGAATGGGGAATAAGGAAATTATATTCACCTCTGATAATAGTGATAATCCTGCTAAATATTATATAGTTTCTGCCCCAGCCCATAAAGAATACCCTATAGTTAAAATAGATATAGATAAGGCAAATCCTGTAAAACTTGGAGCCTTAGAAACTTCTAATGAAAGAACTATATATAAATATGTAGATCCTTCGGTTTGTAAGTCTTGTCAGTTATTAATGGGTATGACTATACTTGAGACTGGAAGTATATGGAATACTATGCCAGCACATACACATGATAGAAGAATGGAAACATATTTTTACTTTGATATGGAAGAAAATACTAGAGTATTTCATCTTTTAGGTGAACCTGATGAAACTAGACATTTAGTGATGAAAAATGAACAAGCAACAATTTCTCCTTCATGGTCTATACATGCAGGAGCAGGTACAGGAAGTTATACATTTATTTGGTCTATGGCCGGAGAAAATCAAAATTATGCTGATATGGATGTAGTTCCTATGAGCGATTTAAAATAGGAGAGAATAAATGGCA
>NZ_LKKV01000133.1:0-1904 GCF_001902585.1 Streptobacillus notomytis
GGTAAGGCAAATATAAATAATAAATTAAATGTTGGATTAAATTTAGGTATAGATTTCAATTTTTAATAAATATATTTTAGTCTCGAGTCTTGTAAACAAGATTAGGGACTTATTTTTATTGTAAAATTGTATCTTTTAGGTTATAATGTTTAATGGATTCATAAATAAAAGGAGGATTATGATACTTTATCATAAAAATATGTTATGAAACATAAAAAAGTGTTGTTTTTACTATTATTATCTTCTTTTGTTTATTCAAAAGATGAAAAGAGTAAAATAAGTGGAGAAGTAACTTTCGGCATTGATTCCATGGCTGGAGTAGATGGTTTAGAAAAAAGCTTTAACTATATTCCAACATTTGTAAACTTATTTAAAGCAAATAAATATAAAGATTACGAAAAAATACAAGAGATTAATAATAATAACGGTGGAAACAAAGGAAATGATGTTCCTAGTAAGCCAGATGTATATATACCTGTATATAATCCTACAATGAGAGATTTAGAACTTGCAGTAAAATACTTATCCCAGAATATAGAACTAAGAAAGAGAGTAAACTTTAAGTTAAAAGAGAACTATTTAGGATTAGGACTAAAAGTAGATATATTAGGAAAGAAGATAACACATAGTAATTTTTTAGAAAATAATGATATAGAAAAAATAAAATTAACATTATTTTCAGAAAATAAGTATGTAAATGGAGAATTAAATTACTATGTAAAAGGAGAAAGTAAAGAAAAAGTAGATATAGATAAAACAGATACAGAGAAGGAATTAAAAAATAAGGTATTAGATTATAGAATTAGTGTAAATCCATTACCTGATAGTAAGGTATCATTATCACTTGATTTTTCAGGGAGGAATAAGGAGATAAGTATAGGACCGACATTAAGATATAGAAATGGTGGAACCTATATAAATACAACATTATTATTTAATAATATAAGTTCATCATATGATGTAAGAGCAGAATTAGATAAGATTAAACATACAGCTCCAGGATATAATAAGATAGAATATTTTAAGAAGTGGACATTAAAAGAAAAATATAAAAATCCAAAATCAGAGATTGAACAAAAGGAATATGAAGAAGAACACGCAGATTTATCAAATGCAGAGGTTTCAGGAATTAAGGGAACAAGTAGGATATTAGGTCATTATTCAGGATCACTTTATGGAGATTCTCCGTTTAGGTATGTGGCTAAAAAACTATTTGATGAGATACACACTAATAGTAATTTTACAAATACATCTAAGATAGTAAAAGAATTTGAGAAAGACAGTGCACCTACAAAAACTTCTTTAGCATTGACTGCTATTAAAGCGAGAAATATATTAAGGGAGATTGAGAATAAAAAAGAATTTAATAATATAGCTAAGAAAATAGCACTAGATCTTTATAGAAAAGCAGGTGTAGGACTTGAAAGGAAATATTCAAGTGTATGTGTTTGGAAACAAATACCAAATGACTTCGCTTATCTTTTACCAGGGTATAATAAAGATTTTGATTATTCTAAGATTAAAATAGAAGAATTAAATCCAGATTATTTATACAATAATGGTCTAAGTTACACTAAATTACCTAAAAGAAATGCTTTGTCTAGTTCACAATCAAGGTCTAAGGATAATTCAGAAAAATATATGTTAAAAGAAAAACGTCATTATTTTGATGAAGATGTTCAAAAATACATTATTAATGAGATAATTAGAGAATATAATATAGATAAAATTAAAGAACTTTCTGAGATTAGTAAAGGAAGTTTAATATTAGATGCTCTTTTTGGAAGTAAAATAAGTAATGTAATAAGTAATTTACCTAAGATACAGGATATAATCAAAGATCCTTACGAGCTTAAAGGTGTAGATATGTTAAGAGGTATATATTTTCATCAAAGTGAAAAGGA
>NZ_LKKV01000134.1:0-3661 GCF_001902585.1 Streptobacillus notomytis
AGGAAGAAGAAGAGTATTTTGAAGAAGATATAGATACAGAAGAAATTGCAGAAGATTTACAAAATTTAGAATCTGAAGAAGAAATAGAAGAATTTGTTGAAGAACACCATACTGTAGATATAGCAGATTCATTTTATGAAATTGAAGATGACACAGAATTATTAAGAGTATTTAATTTATTTAATGATGACACAAAAATAGAAATTTTTGAACAATCTGATGAAGAATTACAAATTCGTATTTTAACTTTAGGACAGCTATGATCAACTATTATAGTAAAATTTTCACCTGAGTGTATATTATTAAAAATTTTTTCAAATTTTAAGAATGGGATAGGACAAATTCCACCAAAGCATTCTTCTATCATTATTACCCTACAAAATAAATTTTATCAAAAAAAATTATATATTCAATAAAAAAATTAAGAAAAATTTCAGTTTTTAATTATATTTCATATTTTATTTTTATAACTTTTTTATATTTTAAATATACTAAAACTGGAAATCTATTTATATTTAATTTATTATATATAAATTTACTTTTATATATATCTACATTAACTAATTCATAATTAATGCATTTTGAATGTTCTTCTACTTTAGGTAAAAATTCTAGCATTTTAATGTCACTTGAAACAAGTGTTTCTTTTTCGTTATTTAAAATTTGATTATTAAATGTCTTAGTTTCACTAATAAATTTTCTGCATTATACCCAGCTATTGATCCATCTCCTACCGCAGTTAATACTTGTTTTAAAAATTTTTTCTCTTATATCTCCAGCTGCAAATACTCCTTCAATATTAGTTTGCTATTACATATCCTTTAGTAGATAAATATATTACTCCATTATATAAAAAACCAATAAATAGGAAACATGTATCAACATCAACTGATATATCTTCTCCAGTTTTTGTATTTTTTAAAACAACTGTTTGTAATTTAATATTACCCCTATATTCTTTAACCATACTATTCCAAATAAATTCCATTTTTGGATTAGTTAAAGCTTCAACTTTTGTAATCTCATTACAATCCATTATTCCTTCATCATGAACAACTGAAACAATTACTTTTTTAGCAAATTTAGTTAAAAATATACCTTCTTCTATAGCAGAATCTCCTGATACAACTACCATTACAATTTTATCTGTATTTGCAGCCGCATCACATGTTGCACAAAAAGATACTCCAAATATCCAGTATAGAACTAATTCAGGTTCTTTTAAATAAAAACCAAATCCTACTAAACATGCAAGTAAAATTAATGTATATGGAATTTGTGATTGCTTTTCTTTTCTTCTATTTTTTTATCTTCCATTTTATCCTCCTCTCACTTTCTTATTATTTTATACACTTACAAAAATAATATACTCTCAAAATAATTTTTTAACAATCCTGAATTTAGAATAGCTATTACTAAATAGAATAAAAAAAGAGATTAAACTCTATTTAATCTCTTATTTAAACACTTCTCCTGCTTGTTGATACCAAAATACTAGATCTAAAGCATCCATTGAAATATTAACTTCTTTTGAATACTGTTCCATAAGTTCTTCAATTTCAAAATATTTCTTTTTTGTTAAACTTTTAGGAACTTCTTCTATTACACCAAGCTCTTTTAAATTTTTCAAAACATGTCTATCTAATATTGCTAAATATCTACCATATCCTAAATTTCTTAAAACATGAGCTGCTTCTTTTAATCCCATACCTTTTATATTATTTAAAATCCAATCTCTTTTTTCTTTTACTCCATCAATTTCAGCTAATATATTTTTACTATCCAATTTTCCATTTCTTGTCATAAGATTTCTAAGTTCAACTAAATATCTAGCTTTATTATTTTTAAATCTTACTACATTTAAATATTCTACTATATCTTCTTCATTTCCAACGTATAATAGGTTATTTTCTTTTAATTTTTCTATTGCAGACCAAGCATTTTTAGCTTTACTCTGTGGAGTTAAAATACAAAATGCAATTTCTGCAAAATAATCTTTTTCATCATAATTTATAGTATTTGCATAACTTTTAATAGCATCTTCTATTTTATTTAATATAGAACTGTAAATCAATTCTATTTCTTTTTGTTTTTCAATATTTATTTTCATAAAACACCTTCCTTTAGTATATAATAAAGGAAATTCAAATATTTGTCTAGGTATTTATTTATAGATTTTTGAATTTTTATATGATATAATTAAAATAGTAATTTGAAAGGAGACAATAATGTATTCTATAACTACAATGTTAACAATTTATTTTGTAATATTTATACCATTATTAGGAATGATATATTACAGTAATTATAAAAAAAGAAAGAAATTTAATGAAATGACGAATAGTTTAAATATAGGTCAAAAAATTATGACAATTGGAGGTATTATTGGTAATATAACTAAAATTGATAATGAAACTATTGAAATAAAAGTAGATCAGAATACTAGACTTAATATTGCCAAAAGTGCTATTTCACATATAATAAAATAAGGAGTTTTTATGTTAAGTAAATTTAAAAAAACACTACTTCTTTTAGGTATATTTGTTTCTGTTTTAACGTTTTCTGCGTTATTAGAAGATGTAAAATATCAAAACGGTGAATTTATTTTAAAATTTGATTCAAAAATTCCTAAACCAATTATTAATAAAACTAAAATTACATCAAATAACATTCACTATAATGTTTCTGAAATTAATTTAAAAAATACTAGAATATCAGAGGAAGTTTTAAATCAAATTAATATTAATGATGAATTTTATAAATACATTATAATAGATGAAATTACTAAAGAACTAGCAGGTATTTATACATATTCACAGTATGGATATAATTCAAATATTACATATTCTGATAATGAAATAAGAATAAAACAGACTAAAGTGGAAGTACCAAAAAAAATTAGTCCTTTAACTCAAAAACAATTAGTTATAGTTCTAGATGCTGGTCATGGTGGACACGATTCTGGAGCTAAAGGTCATGGTAAATTAGAAAAAGAAATAGCGCTAGAAATTACACATAAACTTGCTGAAAATTTAAAAAGGGATCATAAAGTTATACTTACAAGAAGCGATGATACTTTTATAAGTCTTAGTGAAAGACCTCAAATAGGAAATGACAACTCTGCTGACCTATTTGTAAGCATTCATTTAAATGCCGCTTCTAATGGAACCGCTAATGGTGCTGAAATTTTCTATTTTTCAAAAGAAACTAACCCTTATACTTCAAAACTAATCGAATTGGAAGAAAAATATGATGAAGTACAAGCAAAAAAAGTAAGTTTAATAAATCAAATATTAGGAGATTTTTTTATTAATAGAACCAAGGAAAAAAGTGCTAATTTAGCCAGAGTTATACTTGATAACTATGCTAGAGCAATGGATTTTAAAAAAAGAGGAGTGTTTGGAGCTAATTTTGCTGTTTTACGTGGAAGTGAATCAGCTTCTATTCTAATAGAGTTAGGCTTTATTTCTAATGAATCAGATAATTCTAAATTAGCCAGTGAAACAGGACAAATGATAGCTGTTAATGCTATAGCTGATGCAATAAGATAAAATTTTGAGGAGTAATGTATGAGAAAAAATAAATTATTAATTATACTATTAAGTTTATCTATTTTTAGTATTATTTCATATGTATATGTAAATTACAAGATTAATAATCC
>NZ_LKKV01000135.1:0-782 GCF_001902585.1 Streptobacillus notomytis
TTTTCATTATCTGATAATACATTATTACTACACATACTTAATAACTTAGCCCATAGTTTACTATCATTTATATCATCATGATCATTGTATGTTAAATTAAAATCATCTTTTACCTTATAAATTGAATTTGCTATTATCCCTATAATTGGTTTATTATAATATTGATGTAAATACCATTTATTGTCTTCTAATTTTAATCTATACTTAAATACTCCCTGTTCTGGGTTTAATAAACTAAATGTATCTTTTGTTGAATTTTTAGTTTCTATTAATTTTAGTTTATCTTTCATCCTCTTATTTAATGTTGAATTACTTGATATTTCTACTCCTGTATTACCAGTTACACTTCCTTCTACTTTAAATAAATCTGCATTCTTATTCT
This sequence comes from Streptobacillus notomytis, assembly GCF_001902585.1. Classification (NCBI taxonomy): domain Bacteria; kingdom Fusobacteriati; phylum Fusobacteriota; class Fusobacteriia; order Fusobacteriales; family Leptotrichiaceae; genus Streptobacillus; species Streptobacillus notomytis. The sequence goes on from NZ_LKKV01000135.1 coordinate 383, forward strand.
CTACATCTACACGCATTAATATTTTACCATTATCTCCAACATAATTTCCTTTAACAGTAAATATATCTGTTTCTGATTTATTCTTTAAAAAACTTATTGTACCCTTATTTAAAAATTTATCTGATACTATTACTTCTGATTTATCTAATGCACTAATAGTTGATGTATCACGGTTTATAATTTTCTTTGTTTCTAATTTTCCTTTTTTAATAGATAAATTACTATTTTCTACTAATATTTCATCATTTACCTTATACTCCTCATTTGAAAATGTCCAATCTGAGTTTTGTAAATGTATCTTTTCAAAATCTTTAAATTTCTCTTTACTAGTTACTTCTCCACTTCCTATTAACCTTAAAGTATCATTATTTCCATTACTTATCATATTTCCTGTTACATT
>NZ_LKKV01000136.1:0-1465 GCF_001902585.1 Streptobacillus notomytis
TAAATGATTTACCCAAGATACAGGAACTAATAAAGAACCCATATGAGATTAAGGGGGTAGACTTACTAAGAGGCTTGTACTTTCACCAAAGTGAGAAGGAGAGAAACATATCAAAGTATGAAGAAGAATTAAAGAAATCTTTTACTGGAATAGATTTATCAAAGAATAAAACAAAACACTCAACTAAGATAAGAATAAATGCAGGACATATAGGAAGAAATCATAAAGTAGGATTAAATCTACTATTAAATGATAATATAACTGCTGAAGCAGAAAAATATGGATATATAAAAAAATCAAATAATATAGGATTTGATGTAATATATGGAAATGGAATAATAGACTTTAATAGTAAAATAGATTTAAAGCTTTCTAATAATAATCTATTAAAAAAAGAAAATACAAATGTAGAAAAAGAAAAATATGTATATGATACAATAAGTCTTAAAACAGATACATATTTAGGCTTTAACATACCGGCAACAGATAAGTTAAATATACTATTAGGACTAAGACATATAGGAGATTATGGATGGATAGATCCAAAAGAGAGTAAAAAAGATGGAAAAGACATTGAATTTGATAAAGCAAAAAGAGATGAAAATAATAATCCTATAGGAAAAGATGATAAAGCAATAATAACATCTCAAACAACAGAGAAGAACTTAGTTGATAAGGAAGCAAAAGAGAGTGGAAATGAAAAGAAACTAAAAAGAGATATACATCAATCAGATTATATAAAGACAGAAAAAAGTAAAGCAGTAAAATCAATGTATGAGATGTATAATATATTATCACCAAGAATTACCGTGTTATATAGACCATATGAAAATATAATAATATCAACACATTTAGAATTACCATTAAGTATAAGGAATTCATCACCAGCAGGGATAAAGGGATTGTATGCAGGAGAGATAAAATATCTTATAGATGATAGCTTTAAGGATTTAATATATACAAAAAGTCCTATTAAAGTAAGAAGTAGAGGAAATGTTGAGGCAGGCTTAGTATTAGGGAATGAACCAGGTTATTATTTATCATATAATGCAATGGGAGATGTAGGTTTTTTAAGAGGAGATATAAAAGGAGATAGTAATGATATAGATGGAAGTTTATCATTAAATCCATTGATAGTTAATTTTCCAATTAAGCCAAGATTTATAATTTCTAAGGAAGGTAAAGAGTTAGTAACGAAGTTTGGTTTAGAGTATGTAAAGGGGACAGAGTTTACGAGTATATTAGGATTTAAGAGAGTTGTTAAATCGAGAAAGGATATATTAGAAGAAGAACTAAAGCCAAGTATTTTAAAGATATTAAAGGGAAGAAATGAGAAGGAATATAATGAAGTAAGTAAAAAGTTACCTGATTTATTATATGCTGGAGAATTAGAATATATATTAACGCCTTTTATAGATATAAAAAAGGAAGAAGGAAAGTTTAGGGTAAGTGTTAAGGCTGATAG
>NZ_LKKV01000137.1:0-774 GCF_001902585.1 Streptobacillus notomytis
ACAAGCCTCTTAGTAAGTCTACCCCCTTAATCTCATATGGGTTCTTTATTAGTTCCTGTATCTTGGGTAAATCATTTATAACCTGATTAATCTTATTACCAAATAAATAATCAAATCCTAAACCTAAATAACCCGTATTAGAAAGTCTTTCAATTTTATCTAATCCATACTCTCTAGTTATCTCTTCCATAACATACTTATTAAAATCAGATTCAAAATCATGCCATTTTTCTTCTAATCTATACTCCTTATTTCCTCCAGCATTAGAAGAACTTTTATTTCTTCTATTAACTGTATTTTTAGGTAATACTGGTTTATCAATACCATTATTATATAAATAGTCTGGATTCAATTGTTTAGAGTTTATAAGTGTATAGTCAAAATTTTTATCATATCCAGGTAAAAGATAAATAAATTCACTTGGAATCTGATACCAAGCTCCAATACTAGAATACTTTCTATCTAGTCCTATACCTAATCTTTTATAAAGTTTCTTTCCTATTTTTTCTATAACTTTATTTACTTCAGCCTTATTATTAATTTGATTGCTTATATTAAGTAATTGAAAAGAAATAAACGAACTTGTAGTAGGTTTTTCATCTTTTTCAAATACCTTTATTATACTAGATATACTGCTAAACTTTGAATTAGAATGTATTTCATCAAATAAAATTTTAGGAATGTATCTAAGAGGAGAATCTCCATAAAGTGATCCTGAATAATGACCTAATATCCTACTTGTTCCCTTAATTCCTGAAACCTCTGCATTTGATA
>NZ_LKKV01000138.1:0-477 GCF_001902585.1 Streptobacillus notomytis
CAACTCCCCTAAGCTTTTCGCAGCTTATCACGTCCTTCTTCGGCTTTTACTACCTAGGCATCCTCCATGTGCCCTTAATTAGCTTTTTAATCATCTTTTTTTATTTTCTTCTTACAGTTTAACTTCTTTCTTGCTTTCATTCTGTTTAAAGTTGTAATTCTTTACCTTATTTACTATTCATTTGTCATTGTCCTATGTTTTATTTAAATTGGTGGAGATAAGCGGGTTCGAACCGCTGACCTCCGCAGTGCAAGTGCGGCGCTCTCCCAGCTGAGCTATATCCCCATAAAAACAATAGTGTCTTCTCTTCGTGGTGGGCATAGCTGGACTCGAACCAGCGACCCCTGCGTTATCAGCACAGTGCTCTAACCACCTGAGCTATACGCCCTTAACTTTAAAGACATAATAAAAAAGGAATAAATAAAGCAAACAAACCAGAGTCAATTTAAATATGTTGTATTCTCCTTAGAAAGGAGG
>NZ_LKKV01000139.1:0-361 GCF_001902585.1 Streptobacillus notomytis
AAGACTTCTATGATGTATTCTTAGAAAATATTAACTCATATTATATCGAATAATTCTATATTTAAAAATGAAAAAAGAGAAAATTTTAAAAATTCTCTCTAAAATAATTCTAACCTTAAAATAATAAATTATTCTGATATTCTTTTATTTTTCTATATATTTTATATTGAAAATTCATATAAAAAAATATATATAACTTGATTATTTTAAGAAAATAATATATAATATATTTAACAGCAATGTTGTTAATTTAGATAAACATATACAAAACATATATTCAAAGAGAATACAGGATACTAGTGTATCCCGTTTCTCTTTTTTTGTTTTATTCAATATTAAATTATAAAAAAGACCCCTAAGG
>NZ_LKKV01000140.1:0-573 GCF_001902585.1 Streptobacillus notomytis
AAATTTTTCACTTTCTTCTCTTACACTATCATAACCCTTTGTTGATATATATTTAGTTAAAGCACTTCCTATTCCTAATGCATAAGCTCCTGCATTTAACCACTCATCCATATTATCTATACTTACTCCTCCTGATGGCATCATCTCTGCTTGAGGTAATGGTCCTTTACTATTTTTTATAAAGCTTGGTTTAAGTAAATCTCCTGGGAATAATTTAACTAAATCTACTCCACTTTCTAATGCTTTTAATATCTCTGTTATTGTTGAACAACCTGGCATATATATTACCTTATATCTATTACATAACTTTGATATCTCTACATCTAAATGTGGTGATACTATAAATCTTGCTCCCTTCATTATTGCTATTCTTGCTGTAATAGCATCTAATACTGTTCCTGCTCCTATTATTACTCCTTCTATATTCTCCTTTGTTAATCTCTCTATAGTGTTTTCTATAAATGGTGTTGTAAATGTTAACTCTATTATCCTTATTCCACCCTCTATTACCTTCTTTGAGATTAAGTACGCTTCTTCTTCATCTCTTCCTCTTATTACTGCTACTAGTTTTTC
>NZ_LKKV01000141.1:0-1991 GCF_001902585.1 Streptobacillus notomytis
GGATTTTTCATCGAAATTATATCTACTATATCTTTTGGATTATATCCTGTTTCTTCTTTTAATTCTCTATTTATCGCAAAATAAGGAGATTCTCCTGGATCTATCATACCAGCAACATTTTCAAAAGTCGATTTATCAGCCCCAGGACGATATTGTTCAACTAAAAGCACTTTTTCTAAGTTTTCATCAAATATCGTTAAACATACTGCATCACTTTTAATAATATACTCAAGTGGCACTTTGGTCGTAGGATGATACTTTATATCTCCCTTTAAAAATTTAAAACCATCTTTTATTGGTATTTCCATTTTAATCACCTCTTTTTCCTAATATATACATTGACATTATACTATAATTAAATAAATAAAAGCAACCTTTTTAAATATATTAAAATTTGAAAAAAAGCATGTTTTTTGATATAATTAGATAATAAAAATATATTTGAAAGGATATAATATGATAACAACAAGTAACTTAACAGTCCAATTTGGAGGAAAAAAATTATTCGAAGATGTAAATATAAAATTTACTGAGGGTAATTGTTATGGAATAATTGGAGCTAATGGTGCCGGAAAATCAACTTTTTTAAGAGTTTTAACTGGTGAAGTTGATTCTACAAATGGTGAAATAATTATAGATAAAAATAAAAGAATCTCATTTTTAAAACAAGATCACTTTACTTTTGAGGAAAGTCAAGTACTAGATGTTGTAATTATGGGACATGAAAAATTATATAAAATTATGCAAGAAAAAAATGAAATATATTCAAAGACAGAATTTACTGATGAAGATGGAATTAAAATTTCTGAACTTGAAGGTGAATTTGCAGATCTAGATGGTTGGGAAGCTGAAACTAATGCTGAAAAACTTCTAAATGGATTAGGAATTACACCTGATTTACATTATAAGCTTATGAAGGAACTTACAGAACCAGAAAAAGTTAAAGTACTACTTGCTCAAAGCTTATTTGGTAATCCAGATATACTACTACTTGATGAGCCTACAAACGGACTTGATTTAAAAGCTGTAAATTGGCTTGAAAATTTTATTATGGATCTTGAAACTACAACTGTATTAATAGTTTCACATGATAGACACTTTTTAAACAAAGTATGTACTCATATTGCTGATATAGATTATGGAAAAATTAAATTATTCGTTGGTAACTATAACTTCTGGTATGAATCTTCTCAATTAATGCAGGAATTATTAAGAAATCAGAACAAGAAAATAGAACAAAAAAGAAAAGAATTACAGGAATTTATAGCTAGATTTTCTGCGAATGCTTCTAAATCAAAGCAAGCAACAAGTAGAAAGAAACAATTAGATAAATTACAATTAGAAGATATGCAAGTTTCAAATAGAAAATATCCGTATGTAGACTTTAAACCTGAAAGAGAAGCTGGAAATAATATGTTGAAAGTTGAAAATTTATCTAAAACTGTTGATGGTGAATTAGTATTAGATAATATTAGCTTCACTATTAATACTAATGATAAAGTTGCTATTATTTCTAGAAATGATATCGCAAAAACTACTCTATTTCAGATATTAGCAGGTGAACTTGAAGCTGATAGAGGTAGTTTTGAATGGGGAATGACTACAACACAAAGCTATTTCCCTAAAGATAATTCAGAGTATTTTGAAAATGTTAATCTTTCATTAATTGATTGGTTAAGACAATATTCTAAAGATCAACATGAAGAATATGTTAGAGGTTTTTTAGGACGTATGCTATTTTCTGGTGATGATGCTAGAAAAGAAGCTAAAGTTTTATCAGGTGGAGAAAAAGTTAGATGTATGTTAGCAAAAATGATGCTATCAGGTGCAAATGTTTTATTATTAGATAATCCGACAGATCATTTAGATCTTGAATCTATTACATCATTAAATAAAGGTCTTACAAGATTTAATGGAACTATACTATTTACATCGCATGATCACGAATTTATTCAAACAATTGCAAATAAGATCATCGAAATTACTCCTAA
>NZ_LKKV01000142.1:0-259 GCF_001902585.1 Streptobacillus notomytis
CAAAATCATCTTTTTCTATGATAGATAAAGAAGAGGGATTAGCGGAATTGAAAAAAATAAAAAAAGAGTTAATTAAAAAATATAAAGAGGTAATGAATATAGATTTTAGTGATAAAAGTGAGAAAAGTACAAATCAATTAAGAATATTTAATGAAACCCTTTATCTCAAGTTTTTTTCAAAATATGTATTTGATATTGCTGATGTTAAAATTTACTCTTCTAAAAATGTAAATAATTTAGTAATATTTGCTGATAGTCC
>NZ_LKKV01000143.1:0-938 GCF_001902585.1 Streptobacillus notomytis
CTTGTCCCATTCTCCTCTATTTTTAGTAAGCTCTCTTATATAACTTTCATATTTATCTTTGCTATTATACATGTAAGTAGCATTTAATATTAACTCTATTTCTTCTGTTAATTTCTTTTTAAAGTTTATTCCCGCATATCCTTTAGCATTTAAACTCCCACTCTTTTTATCACTAAATTTTTTTTCTCCTCCTACCTCTGCTCCAGCAAGAGTAAATACTTCTTTTTTACTTCCAAAAACTCCTCCCCAGTTTATTTCATTTGATGCTTTTGTATTTAATTTATCTTCATATCCTAGTTCTAATTTAATTTCATTATTTACATAATATTGTGCTCCTAATACTGTTGTGCTTATTGTCATTAACCAAATAAGTTTATTTTTAAACACTTCATCCTCCTTATTTTTTACTTTGAATATATAACAAATCCATCCTATTATACCCCCCCCCACATTTATTGTCAATAGTAAAATATATGTTTGTTAAAAAAATATTTAAACTAAATATTATTAATTTTATATTAACTATATCAATCCCTATAAAATATCGAACCATACTCAGCATATATATTTATCTCACATTACTATATCTTCCATTTACACCCTTACACACTAATATAAATTATCTAATAAAGAATTGTATAGATTTTATTAATTTCTACATCATTTTGTGTATTACAGTATAAAATATCGTACTTTATATTTTTATACTATTTTAAATTGAGTGCTTTTAAACTTTAATTTTTAATTTATTCAATTTATTCTTCTATCTCTTTATTAACTAAAAATTATACCTCTGTTAATAAATAATGTGTGCATTCTTTATTTTAATAAGTTCTGCATTTACTTTATGTTATGATGTAATCATATTTAAATTAAACTTTATTATTTATTTTTCTACCAAAATATTCCTATTTAATAGAAAAACAGTAGTATTAACT
>NZ_LKKV01000144.1:0-736 GCF_001902585.1 Streptobacillus notomytis
AAACTAAAAGAAGCTTTTTCTGGGATAGAGTTATCAAATAACAAAACTAAGCACTCAATTAAGTGAAAATTAGATGTAGGACATGAAGGAAGAAACTATAAACTAGGAACATCTTTATTACTAAATGATAAAATAGAAGCTAGTGGAGATAAGTATGAATCCTTTTGTTCAATCTCTGATTTTGGATTTTTATATTTTTCTTTTAATGTCCACTTCTTAAAATATTCTATCTTATTATATCCTGGAGCTGTATGTTTAATCTTATCTAATTCTGCTCTTACATCATATGATGAACTTATATTATTAAATAATAATGTTGTATTTATATAGGTTCCACCATTTCTATATCTTAATGTCGGTCCTATACTTATCTCCTTATTCCTCCCTGAAAAATCAAGTGATAATGATACCTTACTATCAGGTAATGGATTTACACTAATTCTATAATCTAATACCTTATTTTTTAATTCCTTCTCTGTATCTGTTTTATCTATATCTACTTTTTCTTTACTTTCTCCTTTTACATAGTAATTTAATTCTCCATTTACATACTTATTTTCTGAAAATAATGTTAATTTTATTTTTTCTATATCATTATTTTCTAAAAAATTACTATGTGTTATCTTCTTTCCTAATATATCTACTTTTAATCCCAAACCTAAATAACGTTCTTGTAGTTTAACATTTAATCTTTTTTTTAAATTTACATTACTGGATAAATATCTTGTAGCTAATT
>NZ_LKKV01000145.1:0-802 GCF_001902585.1 Streptobacillus notomytis
CAAATTCTTCTATTTCTTCTTCAGATTCTAAATTTTGTAAATCTTCTGCAATTTCTTCTGTATCTATATCTTCTTCAAAATACTCTTCTTCTTCCTCGTGGTCTAATCTGCTTTTTATTTCTTGTTTAAGTAAATCAATTTCTTCTTATGTTAGTTGATCCATATATGACACAATATATATATTTTTACGCAGCTAGATTAAAATCTAATGATATAATTCCCGGTGAAACAGATTTTGATGAAGGTGAAGATATTAAATCACATTGGATTAAAATTGATGAAGTAGAAGATTATTTAATTGATATGAAAACTTTATTATCAATAAAATACTTTTTACCAATTTTAAAGAGAATGAGTGTGAAAAATGAATAATAATTTAGATATGGAAAAATTAACACAAGAAGAAATTGATTTACTTAAACAAGAAATAAAAAGCAGATTAGACCACGAGGAAGAAGAAGAGTATTTTGAAGAAGATATAGATACAGAAGAAATTGCAGAAGATTTACAAAATTTAGAATCTGAAGAAGAAATAGAAGAATTTGTTGAAGAACACCATACTGTAGATATAGCAGATTCATTTTATGAAATTGAAGATGACACAGAATTATTAAGAGTATTTAATTTATTTAATGATGACACAAAAATAGAAATTTTTGAACAATCTGATGAAGAATTACAAATTCGTATTTTAAATTTACTTGAATTAGATAAATCTATAGATATATTATCATATCTGCCACCAGATGATGTTGCAGATATTTTAGGATCATTAGAATTAAGAAAAAGTAAAGAAATCTTA
>NZ_LKKV01000146.1:0-860 GCF_001902585.1 Streptobacillus notomytis
ATCCTTTTCACTTTGATGATAATAAGCATTTCTAAACATATCTACACCCTTAATTTCATAAGGATTTCTAATTATTTCCTGAAAACTTGGTAAAAGATTTACAATATCATTAATTTTACCTTTTTTATTAAATACAAATGAAAAACCATCACGTATTAATTTCCATGCATCCGATGGTAATTCATTAAATTTTTTAAATTTATAGCTGCTTATTATTTCATTTATAACATATTTTTGAAAATCTCTATCAAAATAATTTGTTCCTGTTTCTAATCTATAATAATATTTTGATTGAATATTATTACTAACTAAAGCATTTGATTTAAAATAAGATGATGAAGATCTAGCTATCTTATTATAATAATCTTGTAATTCATAAGGTAATTTTGAATATCTAATTCCATTATTATATAAATAATCCGGACCTAGTTCATCTGGATTTATATCTCTATAATCAAAAAATGAATTATATCCCGGTAAAAGATAGAAAAATTCTTTAGGGGCTTGTGTCCATATACCTACACTTGAATATTTTCCATTAGGTTCTATTTTTATCTTTTTATAAATATCTTTTCCTACTTTGTTAATTATTCTATTAAATTCATCTACGTCTTTAATTTCTTTAGATAGCTTAGTTAATTTAAATGAACCATAGTTTAAAAAAGAACCAATTGTAATATATCCTTCTTTTTCAAATATTCTTATTAAATGAGATATTCCCCATAGTTTACCACTTAAATGTATCTCATCAAATAAAATTTTAGGAATGTATCTAAGAGGAGAATCTCCATAAAGTGAACCTGAATAATGACCTAATATCCTACTTGTTCCCTTAATTCCCGAAACCTCTGCATTTGATA
>NZ_LKKV01000147.1:0-434 GCF_001902585.1 Streptobacillus notomytis
GCTTTTCTGTTATTTCTTCTCTTTCAATCAAAGGAATATTATTATATTCTTCAAGAGCAATATTAATATTTAATTTAGAAAATTCTAATTTTAAAGCCTTATATTTTCTATTAGCTAAATTATATGCTTCATTAACGCTTTTAGCACTTTCTTTTATTTCAAGAAATAGCTCATTATTGTTCATATAAACATTAATATTATCACTATTAGTTAATTCTAAAAATCTTTGATAATTTAATTTTAAATAGAGATAATTATGAATATAATTTAAATATTTCAGATGAGGAGATAATAAAAAGATCAAAAGAAAATCCGTATAAAATATTTGTTAAACCATATAATGCTAATATGGGAATAGAGGCTATTATTAATTTAAAATAGTTTCATACTAAGAAACGAAAAATATTTTTACAATTAAACAATAATGATAAATT
>NZ_LKKV01000148.1:0-422 GCF_001902585.1 Streptobacillus notomytis
TCATCGAAATTACTCCTAAAGGATTAATTTATAAAGAAATGACTTTCGATGAATACATTGAAGATGAGGATTTACAAGAACAAATTAATAATTTATATAGATAAAATATATTTTAACAAGGATGTAATATGAATATCAATAATATAAAGGCTTTTACTAAATTAATTGAATATGGAACTATATTTAATTGCACGTAGATTTGAAAATAATGAAAAACATAAAGAAATAATAAATTATATTGAAAAATTCATTCTTGATACGATATGGTAGAAAAGATAGTCGTTATTATTTTATATAATAATATAGACTATCTTTTTATTTCTAAATTGTTATTTCCCATATACCATTTATAAGTTCAAAAATTTCAAGTTTAATACCTTTATTTTTATAATGCTCTTCTATTTTAACTTTAGGACAGCTAT
>NZ_LKKV01000149.1:0-603 GCF_001902585.1 Streptobacillus notomytis
TAATAAGTAATTTAGAATTTTCATATTTAAGTGGGTATAAATCAGATAAGTTATACAGTGTATTAAAAGATATAAAAAGAAAATTAATGGATGAAAAGTATCCAAATGAACCTTGAGACCAATGAACATCTTGAAGCATTCCTTCTGAGTAAGTCATAGGTCTAACGCCTAAATATTCTTCATATTTATCAGCCCATTTTTTAGCTATATCTTCTGCTTTTTCTTCTTTATCTAAATCAGAGAATATTTCTTTTTCTAATTCATATCTTATCATTACATGTATAGGGTAAGTTAATTCATCAGCTTCAACTCTAATAAGTGATGTATTTACTTCATTTAATAATAATTTAAATTCATCTAAAGTTATATCCATACCAAAGTATTTATCCATTAAATCATATATTATCTTAACGAAACTATCATGTTTACAGAACATATTTTCAAATATTCTAGATTGTGATTCATGTATTCCCATAGATACTCCACCACCTAAAAAATTATCTTGGTAAATATCTAATATTTGCTGTTCATATAAAGCGTGTCCTGTTTCATGTATAGTTGAATATATTGCTGAAAGAGGATCATTTTCATAATAGTGTGTAG
>NZ_LKKV01000150.1:0-544 GCF_001902585.1 Streptobacillus notomytis
CCTTTTTTTGAAGCATTTTCCATTCCTAAATATACTAAATCCAAATCTACTTCAAATTGAGCCAGAAAATAATCATCTTTTTTTCCATTTTTTAATCCATTTAATACATCTTTTTTATCTATTTTAAAATTTGCACCATGGTGTAAAATAATTGAATTATCCCCACGAGACTTTATAATAAATGCTAATCCTGTTTCTTCATTTTCTATTTTATTAATTGAAGATGTATTTACTCCATAATTAGTTAATTTTCTATAAATCCAATCACTATCATCTTCACTGCCAACAGCACCAATTAAACAAGTATCTATTCCTAAAATTGATGCCGCTATTGCCTGATTTGCACCCTTACCACCCAAATTTTTACCAAATTCTTCTCCTCTAACTGTTTCTCCTATTTTAGGAAATTTATTACAATTAATAGATAAGTCAATATTGATACTACCCAATACATAAAGTCTATTATTCATTAAATTTCACCATCCCACTACCATAATTTTCATTAGGACGTCTAATAAATCCAAATTTTTCATAAAATGCTTCA
>NZ_LKKV01000151.1:0-288 GCF_001902585.1 Streptobacillus notomytis
TCCTAAAATAAATATACATGATTATATCATTAAAGTAAAAAATATTCAAATTCAATATTCTTTTCTAATTTATAAATTAATCTGTTGTTTTAGAAAGAATAATATATTATAATTAACGTAGAGGTGATATTATGTTTTTAATAATATTTATTTTAATATTGTTAGTAGGAATAGTAATGAGTATTTTAGGTTTATTAGGAATTATATTATCATTTATAATTACAATTATTTTTAATCCATATTTTTTAATTTTTTTAATAATAATGTTAATTTTAGGATTTTAATTTT
>NZ_LKKV01000152.1:0-367 GCF_001902585.1 Streptobacillus notomytis
CCTTCCACACCAGCTCGTTATAGATGAAGGCGTAGTGGTTGTGCATTTTCTGCGGATCGGAACCATCAAACCACTGGACGTCGGTCGGGATACGCTCGCCAAAGTCGGTCTTGAAGCAATCGACCCCCATCGCCACCAGGCCTTTTAGTTTGTCAGCGTACCACTGGCGGGCTTCCGGATTGGTGAAGTCATAAATCGCCAGCCCCGGCTGCCACTTATCCCACTGCCACAGCGAACCGTCCGGACGCTTCAGCAGATAACCCTTCTCTTTCAGCTCTTTGAACACCGGCGAGCGCTGACCGATGTACGGGTTGATCCACACGCAGACCTTCAGCCCTTTCGCCTTCAGGCGCGTGATCATCCCTTC
>NZ_LKKV01000153.1:0-340 GCF_001902585.1 Streptobacillus notomytis
GAAAGATATAGTATATGTTCCAGAAACAGTAACGCTTACATATATGTTAGAGTTTTTTAGACAAAAACAACAACATATGGCTATAATTATAGATGAATATGGTGGAACATTAGGATTAATAACTATAGAAGATTTACTTGAAGAAATAGTAGGGGAAATTAGAGATGAATATGATATAGAAGAAGAAAATTTTAAATCTATAGCAAAAAATAGTATACTAAAATTAAAAAATCTTCCTACATTAAAAATAATAATTTTTAAATACATAGTTATTAATACAAGTTTTAAAGGTTGATAATAAGAAAATAGAAAAAGTAAAGCTTATTATCAAAAGATAGGA
>NZ_LKKV01000154.1:0-225 GCF_001902585.1 Streptobacillus notomytis
CAACACCTGAATTTGGAGATAAAAAAATTAGTAGAATAAGATTATTTCATATAGCATCAAATGATGTGCGTGGATTAACTCGACCTTATCTAAGAAAAGGATTAGTTTCAAGTTCTCCTACAGGATATCCAGTGGCAAATGATAATACTAGTGATCCAGCTATAAAAAAAGCACTGAATAAAGGGCTAGATAGACAAAATGTTATTGATACTGTCTTAAATTGAC